>NZ_DAIUCO010000006.1:0-46187 GCF_036846085.1 Noviherbaspirillum sp.
CAACAAGCGGCGGCCCGGCAGCGGCTGCGGCGCCATCGGCGGCTACAGCCGGCACCACGCCGTCGTCGGCACGAGCGACGCCTGCATCGCCACCCATCCGAGCGACATGGCCGTCGCGATGCGCGTCCTCGATGCGACGGTCGAGACCGTGCGCCCCAACGGATCGACGCGCACCATTCCGATTGCGGACTTTCACAAATTGCCAGGGAAAACGCCGCATATCGAGAACACCCTCGAACCAGGTGAACTGATTACCGCAGTCACGCTTCCCCGCCCGGTCGGCGGCACCCAGGTGTACAGGAAGGTAAGGGATCGCGCTTCCTATGCGTTCGCGCTCGTGTCCGTCGCCGCCATCGTTCAGCGCGACGGCACCGGCAGAGTGGCGCTGGGCGGTGTGGCGCATAAGCCGTGGCGTATCGAAGCAGCCGAGCGGGAAATGCCGCGCTCGGGCAATGCGGTCGCGGCCGCGCTGCTCGCAGATGCACGGACCACGCACGACAACGCATTCAAGGTTCCGCTGGTGGAGCGCACGCTTGCGGCCGTCCTTGCCGACGCAAAGAGGTGATTCATGAAATTCGATAGTCCCGCCACCACCAATCCCATCGACCAGCTCAAGGTCGTCGGCCAACCCGTTGACCGCATCGACGGGCCACTCAAGACGACCGGCACCGCGCCCTACGCGTACGACCGATACGACGTGGTTCCGAACCAGGCGTACGGATATGTGCTGGGCTCCGCAATCGCCAAGGGCCGCATCGCCGGAATGGACCTGGCTGCCGCGAAAGCCGCGCCGGGGGTGATCACCATCGTCACCGCGCAGAATGCCGGCAAGCTGGCGAAAGGCGACCTGAATACGGCGAAGCTGCTGGGCGGTCCTGAAATTCAGCACTATCACCAGGCCGTTGCAGTCGTTGTCGCCGAGACGTTCGAGCAGGCGCGCGCTGCTGCCATGCTCATACGCGTCAACTATTCCGCTGCAAAGGGATCGTTCGATCTGGATGCGGTGAAAGACAAGGCGGTCTCGGCGGATGTCTTCAATGCCGCCGGAGAAACATCCGTCGGCAACTTCACCGCCGCCTTTCCGGCAGCGCCCGTTCAGCTGGATGCAACCTACTCGACCGCGCACGAATCACACTCGATGCTTGAACCGCATGCGACGGTGGCCGCATGGGACGGTGACCGGCTTACGCTGTGGACCTCCAATCAGATGATCGCCTGGGCGGTAAGCGACATGGCAAAGACGCTTGGCATGCCGAAGGAGAAGATCCGGGTCATGTCGCCGTATATCGGCGGCGGCTTCGGCGCGAAGCTTTTCCTGCGTTCCGATGCATTGATGGCGGCGCTCGCCGCGCGCGCGGCCCGACGTCCGGTGAAGGTCGCCCTGCAGCGCGCCCTGATTCCCAACAACACGGTTCATCGCTCCGCAACCATCCAGCGCCTCCGGATCGGCGCCACCAGGGATGGCCAGATCACCGCGATCGGCCATGAAAGCTGGTCCGGCAATCTGCCGGGCGGCGGACTTGAAGCAGGCGCGGTCCAGACACGGGCGCTGTATGCCGGCGCCAACCGCATCACATCGAATCGGCTTGCCACGCTGGACCTGCCGGAAGCAAATGCGATGCGCGCACCGAACGAGGCGCCCGGCCTCGCGGTACTGGAAATCGCGATGGACGAGATGGCGGAAAAACTGGCGATGGACCCGATCGAGTTCCGCATCAGGAACGACACCCAGGTGGTTCCCGATTTTCCGGGCAAGCCTGCCTCGAGCGATCCGCAATCCAAGAAGCCGGAACAGAAGGAAAAGCAGAATTCGACGCCGCCGTTCTCGAAGCGGCAACTGGTGCAGTGCTTCCAGGTCGGCGCCAAACAGTTCGGCTGGGATAAACGCAATCCGAAACCGGGCCAGGTGCGTGACGGACGGTGGCTCATCGGCATGGGGGTGGCATCCGCCTTCCGCGACAACCTGGTGACCAAGTCGGCGGCAAGGGTGCGCCTGGACCGCAACGGCAATGTCACCGTCGAAACCGACATGACGGACATCGGCACCGGCAGCTATACGATCATCGCCCAGACGGCCGCCGAAATGATGGGTGTGCCGCTGAACAAGGTCAATGTGCGCCTCGGCGACTCAAGCTTTCCGGCGTCGTGCGGCTCGGGTGGGCAATGGGGCGGCAACAGCTCGACATCCGGCGTGTATGCCGCCTGCATGAAGCTGCGCGAGGCCGTTGCGCAGAAGGCGGGCTTGAACGCCACCGATGCCGTTTTCGCGGATGGACAGATCCGCTCCGGCCAGACCAGCATTCCGCTCGCCGACTTGGCGGGCAGCCGCGGACTCGTGGCGGAGGACATGATTGAATTCGGCGACCTCGACAAGCGTTACCAGCAGTCGACCTTCGGCGCGCATTTCGTCGAAGTCGGCGTCGATGCGGCCACGGGCGAGACCCGCGTACGACGCATGCTCGCCGTGTGCGCGGCGGGACGCATCCTCAATCCGAAAACCGCCCGCAGCCAGGTGATCGGCGCCATGACGATGGGCGTGGGCGCCGCGCTGATGGAAGAACTGGCGGTCGACACGCGCCACGGCTTCTTCGTCAACCACGACCTTGCCTTGTATGAGGTTCCGGTGCATGCCGACATTCCGCACCAGGAAGTGATCTTTCTGGATGAAACCGACCCGATTTCGTCGCCGATGAAGGCCAAGGGCGTCGGCGAACTCGGGATCTGCGGAATCGCTGCGGCCGTGGCCAATGCGGTCTACAACGCCACCGGCGTCCGGGTACGCGACTACCCGATCACGCTCGACAAGCTGATCGGAAAAATGCAGTCGATGGCGTGATGACATCCTTGACGTCATTCGACGTGGCAATCCGGGAGAATTGAAATCGCCGGATTGCCATGCCGATGCGCGCGGCAAGAATGTTGCACGTTCGCATCGACATATCGACGTGTCGCTCGGCAAACCCGCGTCGTTAAAATTCCATCGCAGTATTGACAGCGATGACCGCGGGCGGGCTTGTAAAAATACAACCGATATCCACGAATTCACAGATATCGCACGATGATGCCTGAGCAACAGGGAGATGGCATAACGGCGGCGAACCCGCGACAGGAGGGTCTACCGCCCTACCCACTTGCGCATGACTTCCCTGTACTTCCTGAAAGCGGCTTCATTGCCAAGTTCGGCGCGCCACTGATAGATCGGTATGACCTCGGACGCTCCCAACGCCTTTGATGCGATCTCCACGCTTTGCGCGACGTAGTGGTGCTTGCTTTCCATACCCGTAAAGTGCACCAGGAAAGGCGCGTCCCTGGCTATCGGATGAAGTTTCACGATCCGCAGGAAATCATAGAACTGGCCATCATTGAAATGCACGCTGCATGCGATCAGATCGTAGGGCTGCTCCAGCAGAGTGATCGCTTCGGCAAGAGTCAGCGCCGGGGTGTATTCGAACTCGGGCGCAGGATACGCTTCTCCGAGGACAGGCAACGCTTCAGGAACGGCGGCGGTAAGTACCTTGATTGGTTTCAACATCAAATTTCATTATGTCGGTGAATGCTGTGAGCGATTATAGGTGCAAGCAGTACAGGGGCATAAGCCCGACCGTGACTATGACGCCACAGGAACCTTGCCCGGCATTTCATTGACGGTCGACGGCCATCAACCGGCCACGATGAAAAGTGAGCTGCCTGCTGAACGCAATGACAACCAATCCCCCGACCATGAAAATCCCGGCTGGGGAACGGGTATAAGAATGTGTGGCGGGGCGGATCGACTGTTGACGACCCGTTCTCCCGGCAATCACCTCGACACTTAGAACTCTTCCCAATCCTCACTTGCCCTTGTGGTGTCAATCTGCTTCTGACGGGGAGCGGGAACCGCCGGTGCCGACCGCTTCCTTGCCGTCTCCACCGCCATGGGTGCAATCATGGCCTTGCGCCTGGTTGCCGGTGGTGAACTGGTGCGCGTATCGCTTTGCACAACATCGAGCTTGAACACACTGACCACCTGCGCCAGCTTGCCCGCCTGCTCCTGCATGGCTTCCGATGCGGCGGCGGCCTCTTCCACCAGTGCCGCATTCTGCTGCGTCACCTGGTCCATCTGGGTGATCGCCTGGTTGATCTGCTCGATTCCCGCCGTCTGCTCATCGCTGGCCGCCATGATCTCGGCCATGATGTCGGTAACCCGCTTCACGCTCTCCACGATCTCGTGCATGGTCGCGCCCGCCTGATTCACGAGTTTGCCGCCGGCATCGACCTTCTCGACCGAATCGCCGATCAGTGACTTGATTTCCTTTGCCGCCGCCGCTGACCTTTGCGCCAGGTTGCGTACCTCCGAGGCCACCACCGCGAATCCTCTTCCCTGCTCGCCGGCACGCGCCGCTTCCACCGCCGCATTCAATGCCAGGATATTTGTCTGAAAGGCGATGCCGTCGATGACACCAATAATGTCAGCGATCTTTTTCGATGAATCGTTGATGGCGCCCATCGTATCAACCACCTGGGATACCACGGCGCCGCCTTTGCTGGCCACTTCGGAGGCGGACACGGCCAGCTGGTTGGCCTGGCGTGCGTTGTCCGCGTTCTGCTTCACGGTGGAGGTCAGTTCCTCCATTGAGGAGGCGGTCTCTTCAAGGGAACTTGCCTGCTCTTCGGTACGCGAAGAAAGGTCGGCATTGCCGCTGGCGATCTGCCCGGACGCGGTTGCAATCGTATCTGTGCCTGCACGCACCTGCCCGACGATGGCGGCAAGGCTGTCGCGCATCTGCCTCATGGCAAACAGCATGCTCGACTGGTCGCCTGTTTTCGTATTGACGGCTACGCTCAGGTCGCCCGCGGCAATCTGCTTCGCGATGTCCGCTGCATAGTCGGGTTCGCCGCCCAGCTGTTTCGTCAGGTTTCGTGTGATCAGTGCTCCCAGGGCGATGCCGGTCACCATGCTGCAAAGAACGAGGATGCCCATCAGGGTCACACTTGAACGGTAGGTGTCAGTCCCCGCTTCGGACGCGGCTTTCGCCCTTTGTTCTTTCAGCTTTGTCAGGTCGGTGAGCAAATCGTCAAGGACATTGGCGTGATTGCGTGTATCGACGAGTGCCTTGGCTAGTTCAGCACTGCGCTCCTGGAGTTTTTCATTGTCTGCAAGCTTCAGGCTGTTCCACATTTCCCGTTCATACACTTCGGACACTTGCGCATACTTCGCAAAGATTTCCTTTGCCTTTTCCGTGACGAAGAGCGGTCGTGCTTTATCAAGGTTTTCTTTCACGGCATCCAGGTACTTCCTTACGTTCGCCTTATTGGTTTCCCGCTCGTCCGTCGTGGTTGACAGGAGAACATTTCCGCGGGCGCGGCCGACGTAGATCAGGTTGATGTTTGCTTCCTTGATATAGGAAAGCCCCATCAGTTCCGTCTCGTACATCTGATCTGCGAGGTCGCTGATGCGGCCCATGTTGTATATGCCGATTGCAGCGACGATGGCGCCCAGCACCGCGACACTCAAAAAGCCGAGAATCAGCTTAGATCCCACCTTCATGTTTTGAAACATTCTTATCTCACCGTTATGTAGTTAATTTTTTAATTTAATGCGAAGCCGGGACAAGCAGAAGCCTGCAAAGTCGTGGAAGGTGATTACGCTGCCATCTTGCTGATCAGGCCGATCTCATCGCTTGACATGAATCGGTCTATATCCAGCAGGATGAGCATGCGGTCACCGATGGTGCCGAGACCCAGAAGAAAGTCCGTATCGACCACCGACCCCATGTCCGGAGCTGGCTTGATCTGTTCGGCGCCGAGCGTGACGACGTCGGATACGCTGTCGACCACCATCCCGATGACGCGATGGCCGATGTTGAGAATGACGACGACGGTGAACTCGTCGTAGGTCGGTGTGCCAAGGTTGAATTTGATTCGCATGTCAACCACGGGCACGATGATTCCCCGCAGGTTGATGACGCCCTTGACATACTCCGGTGCATTGGCGATACGTGTGACGGTGTCGTATCCCCTGATTTCCTGCACCTTCTGGATGCTGATTCCATACTCCTCCTTGCCGAGCGTGAAGGACAGCACCTCGGCGTCGGTACCTGAATCGGCACCCGCACTTATGTTGTTAACCATGATTGATCCCTGTCGAGAAACACCAAGCAGAATCTGAATACCGTAGGAATTTCCCTACAGCAACAATATTACGCTCGACGGCGGCAGAACACGGTATTCAAGTGACGATCAGATGAACAGACGTTTTCGCATTCACGCTTCCGGAGGGGTGTTTTCAAGCCTGTGAACCGTGTTGTATTGAACAACGCGTACCGACAGGCCTCGACAAGACGATCAGCATCGGCCGATGAATGGAAAAGGAATCGTCGAGATTGCACTTTGCACATCGCCTGCGTTTATCCAGGGATACGTTCGCGGACTCAGGCGTTGTATAGGGAACGTCTGCTTGCGGGCGTTTTCAGGATTCAATCAAACGTTTGCACAGGCGGGCGGAACGACCGGCGACACTGCATGGCTGGGATACCACCATGAGTGTTGGCGTATTAGACAGCGAATGATATGAAGCACATTCGATGAACGTTGTGAAAAAGCGTCAATTTGGTGCACCGACCGTCAGGCCTTGAACGCCTTGCCGATAATTCTGTTCAGCTCGATGAGCCGTACCGGCTTGGTTATATGGTGATCGAAGCCGGCGGCAAGAGCCTGCTCCTTATCCTGGACCTGGCCATAACCGCTCAACGCGATCAATTGGCCGGTCCAGCCGGTATTCTGGTCACGAATTGCGCGGGCAAGTTGATACCCGTCGATTTCCGGCATGCCGATATCCAGTATCGCCACGTCGGGGGCGAATGACCACATCAGTGCGAGTGCGCTGCGCCCAGTATAGGCAGTCTGGACCTCGTGTCCTGTCGCCCTGAGACCCGAGGCAAGAAGCTCGGCAGCGTCGACGTTGTCGTCCACGACCAGCACGCGACGGCCCCCTTCTCCCGCCGTTGTTATCCGCTCGTGCGCCGGCGCCTGGTCCATCGATGCCTGCGGCAGGCGAATCTCGAAGCGGCTTCCCATGCCTGGCCCACCGCTGCTCACTTGTATGCGGCCGTCATGCAACTCAACGATGGTTTTAACAATGGTCAAGCCCAGGCCAAGCCCTCCCTGTGAGCGTGCAAGCGACTGCGGCGCCTGGAAAAAGGGCTGAAATACCTTTTCCAGGGTCGCCGCATCCATCCCGGCCCCATCATCCTCAACAACGAGGAGCGCATCGTCGCCATCGAACGCGACCTGCAGCCGTATCGTTCCGCCCGCGGCGAAACGTATCGCATTAGATAATAGATTGGTCACCACCTGCTCCAGCCGTCCCGGGTCGCCGTGGACGAATAGCGGCACATCACCCAGGTCGAGTGCCAGGTGCGCACCGCACGTTTCCGCGGCATGGCGTACGGATTCTTGCGCCCTGAGTCCCACCTGCCTCAGGTCCACCTGTTCCCTGCAGATCTGCAACTTGCCTTGCACGATACGGGAAACATCCAGCAGGTCGTCGACGAGACGATGCAGATGATTGACCTGGCGACGCAGGATCGCCCTTTCCGGGCGGGTGCGTTCATCGCCGCGCAGATCCAGCAGATCGAGCGCGGATACGATGGGCGCGAGCGGATTGCGCATTTCATGGCCGAGCATGGCAAGGAAGTTGTCCTTGGCGCGCCCGGCTTCCTCGGCTTGCGACAGCGCTACCCGCGAGGCGTCGAGCGCTGCGTTCAGCGATGCAAGCAGTCGTTCCCGCTCGGCCTCCACGTCGGCCCGCTCCCGGGACAGAAGAACCAGCGCATCGTCGGCTTCGTTGATCTCGTGAATCCGACCGCGCGCCGGCGCAAGCACCTCACCGGCGCGCACCAGCCTTACCGCCCGCTGCCGCAGCTGATCCACGGAGCCGGCAATCCGGCGGGACAGCCAGGAGGCCGCAAATATCCAGGCGGCCAGCGACGCCAGGACGCCGGCAAAGTACAGCAGGGCTCCACGAAAAAACGCTGTGCCGGTCACGGCCGTCGGGATCCCGACGGCCACGGTCCAGCTATGACCGGGAACACGGGAAAACGCGGTTACCGACTCCGTGCCCTCCAATGTGGTGGTTATCCCGACACCCTCGGCTCCGCCCCTTGAAAGCAGGTTTGCGAGCGAGGGAGACGGCGTATTGTTGGCATGGTCTTTTGTCCGGGCCACCCGTTTCCCCGATGCGTCGAACACTGCGACGACCCAATTGTCAGGGACTTTCTGCTGTAGCAGGATGTCGAGGATGCGCTCCGGCGCGACCGCCGCGCTCAGTACGTAAGCCAATGCCGAGTCGCGATGGACGGGGACGCGCACGGGGAAGGCAAAGTTCCCCAGCGGGCCAACAAGCGCGCTTCCCACGACAGGACGGCCGCTCTCCAGGAATTTGCGCAGGCTGTCGATATCGATCACGCGGACCGAGTCGTCACCAAAGGGGAGCGCCGTGTTGAACAATAAGCGACCCTCGGCGTTCGATAGGATCACCGATTGCCATGCCGGATATGTCTGCTGCACGCGCAGCGCAGCCTCGTAGAAAGCGGAAAAATCATCCTCCACCAGTGCCTGCGATCGCGAGAGGATGCGCAGCGAAGCAATCGTCGACTCGAGTTCGGTTCCGACGGAAGTTGCAAGGGCGCGGGACAGGTCCAGCGCAGAGCGTTCAACTTCCAGTCGCTGCTGCTCCATCGCACTCCGGACCGCCCATCCGCTGGCCAGCATGACAGGCAACAAGGCGATCGCCGCAAGCAGAAGCAGCAATTGACGGAGATGCCAGGTTCCAGCAGCGCGCATAAGAATTCGGAAAAGGGGTGTTGAAGAAGCTGCCAATCGGACGGTGAAGTTTAACCGATCTGCACTTTACCGCCAGCATTCCTGGACGTGGACATCACTACTTCATCGATACCGTTGGACCGGAAAGTCGCTGCGGCCTTTGGAATGTGGCAGCCTGGTGTTCCGCCATCGGCAAATTGTCCGGCCCAGGGCAGATCCAACCCGCCGCGGGTAATCGACCTGCACCTGGCGACCGGGTCGTATCGCGGCGTCGCGCGATAATGCCGTCAGGTAGGGACGCGCGAGTCCGGCGCCAGCGCGACGACACGCCGGATGCTTCCCACCAGGTCGGCCGGCTCGAACGGCTTGGACAAATACATATCGAATCCCGCCGACAATGCCTGTTCCCGATCGGCGAGGCGGGTGAACGCCGACAGGGCGATTGCCGGCACCCTTCTTCCGCTCCCCTGCTCAAGCGCCCGCAACCGCCGCAGAAATCCATAGCCATCCTCGCCCGGCATGCCGATGTCGCTGACAACGACGTCCGGACGGTGGCTTGCGATATGCCGGAGTGCTTCTTCCGCCGATCTGGCGGGGGTCACTTCGGCACCGCATTCCCGCAGGAGGCTCTGGACCAGGTCGAGTGCGTCCGGATCGTCATCCACCACCAGCGCTGCGATCCCGGACAGGTCATACGCCTTGTTGCGCCCGATGTCCGGTGAATGCGCGCCCGGCTCGTCGCCGGCGGAATGCGCCAACTGCACAAGGGGAAGCTGCATGACGAAGCGGGCGCCCTTGCCTTCGCCGTCACTTTCGGCGCGAATCGTTCCGCCGTGCAGCTCGACCAGTTGCATGACAATCGAAAGACCGAGCCCCAGTCCGCCATACCGCCGGGTGGTCGATGAATCAGCCTGCCGAAAACGATCGAACACGAACGGCAGGAATTCCGGGCTGATGCCGATTCCGGTGTCGGAAACGGTTACGCTCGCATAGCCATCCATCTTCCTGGATACGACCTGTACCTTCCCTCCGGCACTGGTGAATTTGACGGCATTCGACAACAGATTCCACATCACCTGCTGCAGGCGCTCCGCATCGCCTGCAATAAGGCCGATGTCTGCATCGCCTTGCGATTCGAGCACGATATTCTTGGTCTGCGCCGTCGGCGTGATGGTTGCAATCGCGGCATCGACGACCGACTGGAGGGCAATCGGTTGCATCTCCATTCTTACCTTGCCGGATATGATGCGGCTCATGTCGAGCAGGTCGGAGATCAGCTGCGCCTGGGCGCGGGCATTCCGCTCAATCGTCTCCAACCCCTTTTCCAACGTGGCCTTGTCGTGGGCCTTGAGGCGCAGCAGTTGCGTCCAGCCGAGAATGGAACTGAGCGGCGTGCGCAATTCGTGGGACAGCGTTGCGAGAAACTCATCCTTCATTGCACTCATCTTCTCGGCCTGCGCCCGCGCGGCACGTTCACGCGAAAGCAGCACCTGGCGCTCTTCCGAAATGGCTTGCGACAAGGCGAGTGTCTGCGTGCGTGCCGTCAGTTTCGAATCATACACAGAGGTTAACAGCGCGACGACCAGCACGGACACCGTGGCGACGATGGTGCTGATCGCCAGTCCATCCGTGCCGAAGCCGTTGCTCGCCGCCATGCAGATGCTGTTCTCCGGGAACGCCGCAGCCGCCATGCCGGTGTAGTGCATGCCGGCAATGGCGATCCCCATGACCACCGCGCCCATGGCCCTGGCGATCCACACATGCCGCCCGCCGTCCCGCAGCCGGAAGGCGATCCATAGCGCCGCCCCCGAGGCCAGAATGGCAATTGCGACCGACAGGATGAACAGGGCGACATCGTATTGGATCCCGGGTTGCATGCGCATGGCTGCCATGCCGGTGTAGTGCATGGCGTTGATGCCGATTCCCATCAGTACCGCCGCGACGACGAGGCTGCGAAAGGCGAGGTTGGGCTGGCTCACCTGCCACAGCGCAAGCCAGGATGCGCCGAACGCAAGCAGCCACGACAAGGTCGTGATCCAGGGGTCATATCCGACCGGGATGGGAAGGCGAAAAGCCAGCATGCCGACGAAGTGCATGGACCAGATGCCGATGCTCATTGCAAAGGCGCCGCCAGCAATCCAGGAGCGCTCGGATGCACCGCTGTTGCTTGCGACGCGCCCGGCCATGCTAAGCGCTGTGAAGGAGGCCAGGATGGCAACGAGCACGGATACCAGCACCAGCGGACGGTCAAAATATCCGATTAGCATAGTGATTTGAAAAGTGGTGCGGATGGAGTGAGCAAGTCGAAGCGACTATTATCCTGCATGGCAATGAAGCGCGTGCGGAATTCCACGGTCAGCATGTACCTTACTTGCCTGTATTGCATGCATATCGGATTGTCGTTATGGCGTTTCATGTGTCGATGACAAGCAAACCGTCTCGGCGCAGCACGCGACTGGCATTCAACGCAGGTGTCTTATTGCAAACGTTGATGTGCATCCGGCGGATGGCATCTGTCCGACACGGCCGCCGGCGCTCGGACAATCAGGACGCGATTGCAACTGTCCGGCATGGATAACGACGGCCACGGAATGCGGCAAAACCCGCGCCACGCTCAGCTCAGCGCGGCGGCATGCGGCTTGTATCGTGAGGCAACATGCGATACAAGACGCTTTCCCCGCGCATGACATGCAACACAACCGCCGCGATAGGTACTGCAACCAGCATGGCGAGAAGCCATGAACTGGCGTGATGGACCTAACAAACGTGGCGGACTCTTTCGCAGACCGATCATCCACCACCCCAGGGCAAGCTGCGCGACAAGCAGGACGGCCATGGCCCAGTGAAGGCTGGCCGACTGGCGGTCATAGCGTGACGAAGTGCTGATGACCGGTTCGGCGGGCATGGTCGTATTCCTCCTGGTTCTTGATCAGGCCTTCCGGCGGCGCCTTGATGACGGACGAACGCTTGTCGATTCCTGTGCCGCCCTCGCCTCCCGTGCGGCCCTGAGCAATGTCGAATCGAACAATTCCTCCAGCGATGTCCGGAAGCGTTTGCAGGCGACCTTGTTGCTGGTGACATCGTCCTGCAATGCGCGGAAGAAAAGCGCGTCCGTCATCAGATACAGGAATTCGGGATCGACGCCGGGCAGGGTTGCGTTGCCGAGCAGGGCACTTATTTTCTTGATCAGGGCGGGAAAGAAGGCGCGCATTCCATCCTGGATCGGATTGACGACCGCGCGGAATTTTTCATCGAACATCGCCTGCATCCGTATGTCGTACCAGAGGCGATGGGTGCGCGCGGACGTCTGTATGGTCCGGATGTATTCGTCGATGACCTGCGCCAGCATTTCCTCGACAGTCTCGGTACCGTTGAAGGATGACAGCATGCTCACCATGAATTGCTCCTTGTAGTGGCAGACAACCATTGTGATCAGGTCTTCCTTGCTTTCGAAGTAGTAGTAAAGCCGGCCGAGCGACATGCCGGACTCGCTGGCGATATCCCGCAAGGTAGTTTGCGCATACCCCTTGGTCGACAGGCATTCCAGCGCATGCTGGAGCAGCTCGGTACGCCGGTCGCGGCGCGGGTCCGGTTCGGATGAGGCGGCCTGCCTTTTTGCGGCCGCGACTGTTAGGGTCTTTTTGGGCATAGGTACTGATTGGCGTTGCACCGGCGTGGAACAGGAAAAGCCTTCGATGTCGTCATGCCGGCGGGCACAACCATGATGCACGCAAACCTTTAAGGTACGCAATAGTATTGCCCAAAATCACTTGTGGTTCGGTAGATGTGCATCCCGTTTTCACATCGGCGGAGCGGCATCGCCGGCCGCCGTGAGCCGCTCGCTTCGTTGCCCATGCCGTGTAGCAGGAACTCGGCGCTCCTTCGAGCGATGTTCAACCCGGAAAATGATTCCCGACGGCGCTTTCGATGAAAGAGGAAACGTTTTTGCGCATGTCTGTCTAAAAGCGTTTAACAGAATGAGCGAAGCGCCGGCTTCGCGCTCTCTGGCAGGGCGCGTCGACGCAGGCAGTACTGCGAGGACAAGGCGACGCAACGCAGCCAGAGGCATTTTGTTGGACGCTCCAAGTCAAAAACCTGGCGCCCGGCTCGGCTCACCTAAGCTTCGCGCCATTCCGATACCCGATGGAGAATCGAGAAGGACAGGCCTCATGAGCAAGAGCACAAGCGACGATAGCAATACGAGGCAGACGATTGCCGAGTTCAAGCAGGCGGTGAACATGACGCCCGCCCAGATGGAAAAATGGCTCGACAGCGATGATTCGAAACGCGTGGGCCAGAAGCATGGCGATGGTGAATCGGTAGGACACCAGTCCGGCCGGCGCATCATCGAGCTGCTGCAGCGGCGGGCCGATGATCTCAGCGAAGACGACCTGGCGCACATGCGCAAGGTCGTCGGATATATTCACCGTCATTCCGCGCAGGGACCAAGCAAGAACGATCCGGCCACGAGCGACTGGCGCTACTCGCTCATGAACTGGGGCCACGATCCGCAGAAGAAGTGACGCATCTTCCTTGCGGGGCCGGGGCCGGGGCCGGCGACGTCGACACCGCACCGATGGTCAGGCGCGCCGGATAGCCCCGTCGAGAGGACCTGGTCCATGACTACGCCGGAATCCATGCTCCATGAAAACCGAAAGGAATCCGGCATGGAAGCTGAACCGCGGCAATCGGCCCGCCTGAAATATCGGTTGCATTGAACACCAGAACGTCACTGCGCTGCTCGGCCTGTCGCCATGCAGTTATCACTATCCAGCCATCGCCTTCATCGGCCCCGGCATGACGCGCCACGAATACCGGCTCGGACAGCACATCGCCGTCCGGCAGGCTGAAGCGCTGCATGCGCCGGTTTCCGAAGTCATGGCATGTCAACGTGCCGTACAAGGGATTCTCCATGTCGTTCCTCATGTTTCCATCGGCATGGCAGAGATACCATCCGTAACGGTTGCAGCGGCCCGCATGGCGTTCATCAATCCTGGGGAATTCCGCCGGGACATCATCGATGATCGACCGTTCGACCTTGCCCGAGTCGCTGGCCAGATCGATTGTCCAGCGGGACAATCTCGCGGCCGACTTCGCAGGCTCGCCCGGCCGGCCGTCGGCGTAAGGCATGCCGGGCGCCATTTCCGCCTCCATGGCATGAACGGTGATCCTGCCGTCCGCTTCCCATGCGTTCATGAAATGGAACACATGGCAGGCATCCATCTCCAGCCAGCGCATTGCGGTGATATCGGCGCCCTTGGGCAAGACGCCGATATGCGCGACACGGTCGGACTCCCAGGCGAACAAGGGCTTGCCGCGCATGGCCCTGTCCATGCTCGACGTCAACGGCATGACGGGAAAGAGCACATGCCCGGTGGTCGCCACGAAGTCGTGCACCATGCCGGCATACGGCGCCTCGAAGGTCTCCAGCCTGGCTACCCGGCATTCCCTGTCCAATATTCCATAATGCATCGTCGTCGTGCCCGGCCCGCCTGCCGAATAGGCGAAGAAGTGCAGTTCACCCGTATCCGGATCCGGTTTGGGATGGGCGGTGAAGCGCGATGCGATCATTCCGCCGAAGCTTTGATATCCCTTCGATGCCAGGGTCAGCGGGTCGAACTCGAACGGTTGATGGGATTCCTCCAGTGCGAACAAGCGGCCGCCGTGGAAAACAACATTCGTGTTGGCGGTCCCGGTACTGAGACCGATCACCGCCGGGTCGCTGGTGGCGGGATTGCCGAAGGTGCCGAAAAGCGCCTTGCCCGCGTCGTTCTCGAGCTGCCACTTCGAGGTGCGCATCCAGCGGTTCTTGTATGCGACCCGACCGCGATCGAAGGAAAACGCGTGCACCATGCCGTCGCCGGCGAACCAGTGGTAGAACTCGTCGCGCGGGTCGAACTGCGGATTCGGCCCGACACGGTACAGTGTGCCGTTCATCGCTTCCGGCAGTGTGCCGATGACACGAAGCCCGGCGATCTCCTGTTCGCGACGGACCGGCGCGAAGTTCCCTGCCAAAAAATGCGATTCGAAAGTCATGGTGATGCCCTGGTCTTGTTGTTGGTCGGATTCCGGTGCTGCACCTGCAATGCTTTTTCCAGGTAGGCGAGAAATGGCGGATCCATGCCCGAACCGAACCGCAATTCCGGCTCACGGGAAAAAGCGTGCTGAAGCTTTGCCGCCAGCGTCTCGTCACCCCCCACCTTTTCGTTCGACAACCTCGTCCACTCCCCTGCCAGGCGCTGCAACTCCGGATCGTTCGGTTCGGTGCCCCTGGCCATATGGCCACGGATGGCGGCAATGAGCGGCGGCCATGATGTGGTGGTCCGGATATAGTGGGGACGGAGATGCGCGATCTCCTCGCCGGTGCAATACCTGGCGTAGATTGCCAGGCGGCGATAGGCCATCGCGTGTGAAATGTAGTTCATTCGCACCTGGTCGATTCCGGATATCCGTTGCAGCGACTCCTCATTCCATTGCATGGCGTAATACTTCATCAGCAAGCCTTCATCGCCACCGACTTCCTTCATCAGCAGCGCGATCCAGCGGTAGCCGAGGTCCTGTGCCTCGTCGCTGTCGGCCGTTACTCCTCGTGCCATGAGCTGCTGCAAGGCTTCGCTCAAACGCGCCTTCTCCTCGTCGTACCCCGCTTCAACAGCTGTACGCTGCTTCGCCAGCGCATGGCGTTCTTCGTCATTGAAGTACCTGGAGACGGCGGACATCTGCTCCAGCACACCGAGCCAATCGTCCATGGCCAGGTTGCCGGACTGCTTCAGCCGCGCTTGCAAGCCGGTGAGGCGATCACGCAGGGCAACGGCATGACTGATCTGGTGATCAAGAAAGGCAACCTGTTTGTCCACCACGTCCGGAAAGCTTGCGCCACCGACGCTGAGGATTTGATGGATTTCCGCAAGCGTAAGGTTGAGGCGGCAAAGCGCCTGTATGCGGTATAGCTTCCCGACGTCCTCCTGATCGTAGAGCCGGAACCCTCCCTCCGACCGCGTTGAAGGAGAAAGCAGACCGATCTCGTCGTAATGCCGCAATGCACGTATCGTGACGCCGGTACGCCTGGCAAGCTGGCCGATTTTCAAAAACATGGCAACCCCTGAAGTTTCCAGCATGCTAAACCCTCCCGTTGCGGGAGAGTCAAGCGGAAAAAGCGAGGGAGCCGGCGAGCCGGAACAATCATTGGCCGGCTAGCGCTACGAGGTGCTTCCGGCCGACAGCCGGCTTCCATTGCCGACTGTGTTGCATGCAGGCCTGGCTTTCGCGTCCTTCAAGTCTCCCATTCATTCTTCAGGCCTCCAGCGTATGCGTCGCCGGTGCGGTCAAGCAGGCTTGCGCCGCCACAATATGTTCCAACTCCAAATCAATTAATATTTCGACAATGATTGTCCGGAATCCGCCGCTAGTTTCCTGGAACAGGACAGGCATCCCGCCTGATTTCGTTCCCGGCGCCCAACCCGGGCGGCCGCGTGTGCAATGCCGCCGTTCCTTCTCCGGGACAGCGAACCGATGGGTCATCCAATGTGGAACGAGCTGTCCTACTTTCTGATCATTGCGTTGTTTGGCATCGCGCTGTTTCTGCTTGTCGTTCTTTGGTCGGTCCGGCGCCATCGCGCACCCAAACTGCGTATCGAGTGCAGCACGCCCATCGATGACCTCATGCCCTCCCTCGCCGGCCTGACGCTCGGTACGGCCGTGGCGGGCAACGCCGTCGAAGTGTTCGAGAACGGCGCATTCTTCGATGCTCTTTTTGAACGGATCAGCCTGGCGCAACGATCGGTGCATTTCGAGACGTTTCTGTGGAAGGAAGGCGTCCTCGGGCAGCGGTTGGCCGATGCACTGTCAGAACGCGCCCGCGCAGGCAAGCAGGTACGTGTACTGCTGGACGCCACCGGCTGCAAAAAGCTCGGTAAGGCTGCTCGTCAGCAGATGGAGGACGCCGGGTGCAAGGTTGTTTTTTTCCATGACAAGAAATTCCGCAACATCGGCGTATTGAATGACCGCGACCATCGAAAGCTCGTCGTCATCGATGGCCGCGAGGCTTTTGTCGGCGGTCACTGCATCGTCGATACATGGCTTGGCGATGCGCAGGACAACGATCACTTCGCCGACGTCAGCCTGCGGCTGCAAGGTCCGATCGTGAACAGCGTGCAGGCTGCCTTCAGCGAAAACTGGGTGGGGCAAACCGGCGATCTGTTCGTCGGCGACGATGTCTTTCCTGCGCTTGAACCGGCGGGTGACGTGCAGATTCATGCGGCATTCGTCAAGCCGGAGAGCTCCGCTCCCGCCGTGAAAATTCTGCATCACACCGCCATCTGCCTCGCCCGCAAGCGTATCTGGATCCAGAATCCCTATTTCATCCCGGAACCGGAAGCGATCGACGCCTTCGGTGACGCCGTCTCCCGCGGCGTCGATGTGCGTGTGCTGATGCCGTCGACCAGCGGATCCGACAACCCGATGGTGCAGCACGCCGGGCATCGCAATTTCGAAAAATTGCTGCGTTGCGGGGTACGCCTGTTCGAATACCCGCATACGTTGCTGCATCAAAAGATCATGACGATCGACGGCGTATGGAGCGCGGTCGGATCAAGCAATTTCGACGACCGGTCTTTCGATACCAACGATGAAATCACCCTTGGCATCAAGGATGCCGCAACTGCACGCAGACTGGATGCCGTGTTCGAGAAGTACATGCCGCATGCGAGGGAAATCGAACTCGCGAAATGGACCAGGCGCAGCACATGGCACAAGATGAAGGACAACATGTTTTATCTGATCAATGAGGTCCTTTGACGTCGTTGCGGACATCGTCACGACATCCGCGCCGTCCGAGCCGCCACCTCTCAATTGACCGGAAGCCACAACGGCAGGAACAGTATCGGTCCCGAAGATCTGTGATGCGTAATCGCTTCTCCAATCCAAAGACGGTTTGTTCATCCGTTACCGGATTCGCCGCCATTCGAATTTAATTGTCGCCACCAAATACTTATCGTTACAAAATGAACTATAGGAACCCTGTTGCACCAAATATGGATGCGTTCGTGTTTCTCGAACACTGCTTTTGATCAATACGCGGCAACAGGGTGAACCATGACTCAGGTCGTTGACGATTTTTTCGAGTTCGGCCGTTCGGCAAAATCATTTCTGGTTCTCGCAAATGACTTATCGGTCATTGATGCGACCAGCACCTTTCTGGCGGAATGGTCGCTCCGGCGCGACGAGATTACGGGGCAGTCAGTTTTCGATGTGTTTTCGAATACGACCGATAAGACCGGAAGCAATGACGCCCGGCCGAAAACACTGATTTCGCTGCAGGAAGTGTTTGACCATGCTCCCGGTTTCCTGTGCGTCACCCGTGGACCAACCCATATCGTCGAACTCGTCAACAAGCCCTGCTACCAGATCGTATGCCACCGGCCTGTCGTCGGCATGTCGGCACGGGACATATCGTCTGTAGGCGGAAATTATGAGCTTGTCCGATTGCTCGACCAGGTGTACGCCACCGGCCAATCCTATGTGGGTCGGGCGCACAAAATCAAGCTCCAGCCTTCGCCCGGTGCCGCCTGCATCGAGGCTTACGTCAACTTCGTGTATCGGCCCATCTTTAACGATGAGGGTGCGGTCGCGGGCATACTCGCGTTCGGTTACGACGTGACGAAGGAGATTCTCGTGCGGGATGAACTTCGCAGCAGCGAAGACCGATTTCATCTCGCGCTCGAAGCGGCCGGAGACGGCGTCTGGGACTGGAACATCGCCAGGCAGACGTTCTCGCTTTCGGCCCGTGGAAGAGCCATGCTCGGATATGACGCCAACGAGATCGGCGACTCGCTGGAAGACTGGTTTTCAATCACGCATCCCGAAGATCAGGAACGTACCCGGGATCAAACGATGGCGTGTGTGCAAGGACGCATTCCGTTTCTTTCCTGCGAATATCGCGTGCGCTGCAAGAACGGCAGCTGGAAATGGCTGCTGGCAAGGGGCGCCGTCATTCACCGCGACGGATCAGGGCGAGCGACCCGCATGGTGGGTACGACCATCGACATATCGTCGGAACAGGAAACCTTGCGGCGCGCCAATTTCGATTCGCTGACCAGCCTGCCCAACAGGAGCCTGTTCCGTGACCGGCTCGAGCATGAAGTGCAGATTTCCCGCCGGACCGGCAAGCCGATCGCATTGATGTTTCTCGATCTGGACCGGTTCAAGGAAGTCAACGACCTGCTCGGCCATGCTGCGGGCGACAGCCTGCTGCGCGAATGCGCGAAGCGTATCCGTTCCTGTGTCCGTGCCGTCGATACGGTTGCGCGCCTGGGCGGGGATGAATTTACCGTGATCCTGACCGACCTTGACGGCCGGGCCCATGTCGAATTCATCGCACAGAAGATTCTGAACGTACTGGCGCGGCCATTCGACCTTGGCCAGGAACGTATTCATGTCTCCGGCAGTATCGGTATCACCATGCATCCTGACGACGGCGCATATCCGGAAGACCTGGTCCGAAACGCGGACCAGGCGATGTATGTCGCGAAGAATGCCGGAAGAAATCAGTTCTGCTTCTTCACGCGCTCGATGCAGGAGAAAGCGCGGCACCGCATCTCGATGATTGCGGAGTTGCGCGAGGCGCTGCCGAAGAACCAGCTGCAGGTGTATTTTCAGCCCATCGTGGAATTGCGCACCGGCCACATATCGAAGAGTGAAGCGCTGCTGCGCTGGCAGCATCCGCAAAAAGGCATGTTGCCGCCGTCCGAGTTCATCGGTCTCGCCGAAGAAAGCGGCTTGATCAATGACATCGGCAATTGGGTGTTCATCGAGGCGGCCAATTGGTCGAAGCGATGGACCGAGCAGGCCGGAAAACTGT
This sequence comes from Noviherbaspirillum sp., assembly GCF_036846085.1. Lineage (NCBI taxonomy): Bacteria > Pseudomonadati > Pseudomonadota > Betaproteobacteria > Burkholderiales > Oxalobacteraceae > Noviherbaspirillum > Noviherbaspirillum sp. The sequence continues at coordinate 19,661 of NZ_DAIUCO010000006.1, forward strand.
TCCAGGTCAGCATCAATAAGTCGCCGATCCAGTTCATGCCACAGAAAAACACCATGAACTGGGGCACGCACCTGCGCAACCTCGGCATCGCCTGGAACAGCATATCGGTTGAAATTACTGAAAACCTGCTGTTCAACACATCTACGACCACGGAAGAGAGATTGCTCTCGATGCGCGACTCCGGCATCCAGGTGGCCATTGATGATTTCGGTACCGGCTACTCATCGATGGCTTACCTGAAAAAGTTCGATGTCGATTATCTGAAGATCGACCAGTCGTTCGTCGCCGGCTCCACCGCAGACACGATCTCGAGGACTATCGCCGAAACCATCATCGTCATGGCGCACAAGCTCGGATTGAAAGTCATCGCCGAAGGCATCGAAACCCAGGAACAGCTTGACTGGCTCAAGCAGGCCGGTTGCGACTATGGGCAGGGCTACCTTTTCTCGCAGCCTTTGCCGCCGGATCAGTTCGAACGATTGTTCGCACACCGAGCCGCATAAGCGCGGGATGCGGCTTGCACCGTCAAGCTCCGGATCGCAAACCGGTGCACGCCCCTATCCTGCCGACATCGGGACGAACCACAGTTCATCTGATTCTGCCTCCCCGACTTGTTTGCTTTCCGCGTTCGCCATCAGTGTTTCCGATGCGACGGCCTTTGACGCACATGTCTGCTGCCCCGGATGATGCGACCGCACCTTCCGGGCAACTTGTTCACATGAAACGGCGATCAGGCGTCGACGATCATCTGGAATCCGCCGTAGATCATCCGCTTGCCGTCGAACGGCATCGGGTTGGTGTCCGACTGCAATCTCGGATCTTCCATCACCTTTTTCATCCCTTCGTCACGGACTTCCTTCGACGGCCAGGAGATCCACGAAAAGACGACTGTCTCGTCCGGCTTGCGCTGCACCGCCATGGGAAAGGACGTCACTTTGCCTTCCGGTACATCATCACCCCAGCATTCGACCAGTCTCAACGCGCCGTATTCCTTGAATACGACTGCGGCTCTTTCAGCATGCTGCTTGTAGATGTCACGATTTGCGGTAGGTACGGCAACGACAAAACCATCGATGTATTCCATGATGTTCACTCCTTGAAGTTTGTTAAGGCGACTGGGCCGGTGTGCCGGGCATCAGCGCCGGATACGCGGATTGATGACGACAAGCATGCCGGCGCTCAGGATGCGACCACGACCATCCAGCTGATGCCGAATCTGTCGGCGACCATGCCGAATCGGGGCGAGAAAAAGGTCTGCTGCAACGGCATCTGTACCTGGCCGCCTTCTGCCAGTGTCGCGAAAACGTCGTCGGCCTTTGCATCGCTCGGTACGGTGATCGACAAGGAGAATCCCTGGAACGCCGGCTGTCCGGCGCAGCGTCCGTCGGAGGCCATGACCGTCGTATCGCCGATGCGGAAGCTGGCATGCATCACCTTGTCTTCGCAACCGGGAGGAATCATGCATGCCTGCGCAATTTCTTCGCGTTTCCCCTGGAAATCCGGGTTATCGCTGAAACGCATGAGCATGTCGACTTCGGCCCCCAGCGCATTCACATAAAACGTGATTGCCTCTTCGCAACGCCCTTCAAATGACAGATACGGTTGCACTTGCATATTGGTCTCCTCACCTTGACTAGTAGTCTGAATCACCCTTTTGTGCAGGATGCCGATCAATGCCGGCGTTCAATGCACAACAGGATATCCGGCATGTTTGTGTACACTGCACACATATAGTAGTGGAGGTTGTGTACGCCGTCCACAAATTTATTTGAGGCCCCGCCGTGCCTGGATCATGTATCGCCCGGAGGGCCGCGACCGGATCTGCAACTGGCTCGAAAGAAATTTTTCTATCTGCCGCAGTAGCAAGCGCACGTAGCCTTCCGACGTCCGCCGGCGATCGGAAGAACGGACCATCCGCCTGGTCGAAATCCCGGCAATGACATGCTGAACGCACTTTCACCGCCCCGGCTTGCCTGCAATCCTTCTGATAGCATCGTGCCGGTACATAAGGAGACGAGATGCAGGGCACTTACAAGTTATACGGATCGGAAATCAGTTATTTCACCGGGAAGGTTCGTTCCTATTTGCGCTGGAAGAACCTGCCTTTCGAGGAGATCCTGTCGGACGCGCGCGTGTTCAAGGAAATCATCCTTCCGCGCGTCGGCTTTCCGGTCATTCCCGTGGTGCTGACGCCGGAAGATGACTGCCTGCAGGACAGTACCGATATCATCGACGAGCTCGAACGCCGCCACCCTGGTCCGTCGATCTACCCAGCCACCCCGCGTCAGCGGCTGGCCGCATTGCTGCTCGAAGTGTACGGCGATGAGTGGCTGGTCATCCCCGCAATGCATTACCGCTGGCACCACAACAGGGAGTGGGCGATGCGGGCGTTCGGCGAGCTGAGCGCCCCGGACGCTTCGCCTGATGAGCAGTTTGCGATTGGGTCGAAGCGCGCGGAACCGTTCGCGAACGCGGCGGTGCTTCTCGGCGCCGAGCCGCATATGCATGCTGCAATCGAGTCATCTTATGAACGTCTGCTGGCGGAGCTGTCCGGCCATTTCGAGAACCATCCATTCCTGTTCGGCGATCGCCCCAGCATCGGCGACATCGGCCTCATCGGTCCGCTGTATGCGCATCAGTACAGGGATCCCTGGACCGGCAGGCATATGCGCGAGCGCGCGCCGCTCGTGGCGCAATGGGTCGAACGGATGCAGAACCCCGAGCCGCTGGCGGGCGCGTTTCTTGATGATGACGTGGTGCTCGATTCCCTGATCCCGGTATTGAAGCGCATGTTCAGCGAGCAGATGCCGGTGCTTGCCGATTCGTCCCGGCGCGTGCGCGAATGGATGGCGGACAATCCCGTCAAGCCGCTGCCGCGCGCCATCGGCTTTCACGAGTTCACGCTGAACGGACAGCGGGGAAAACGGATCATCCGTCCCTACAGTTTGTGGATGCTGCAACGGGCGCGGGATTATTACCAATCCCTGGAAGGACAGGACCGTGCCGCCGTTGACGCGTTGCTGCTGCGTGCCGATGGCGACGCGTTCCGCAATTTCGAGGACCCGCCTCGGCTGGCCCGGGCGGGATTGAGCGTGAAGCCGGCGTAGCGGCTTAACCGGTCCTGGCTGGCAGGACCGTCCCCCAGCATTCACCGAAGCCGATGCGCGCGGCATCCGGCTTTTCACACCATCCGCGCAGCACGACCGCGTCGCCGTCCTCAAGGAATCCACGCGTCTCGCCGTTCGGCAATTGCAGCGGCTTCTTGCCGCCGACGGTCAATTCGACGAGAGCGGCGGCCTGGTCTTCCGTCGGGCCGGACAAGGTGCCGCTGCCGAACAGGTCGCCCGGCTGCAGGTTGCAGCCGTTGACGGTGTGGTGCGCCACCATCTGCGCGACGGTCCAGTAGGCATGGCGATAGCTGGTGCGGCAGAAGGAGAAATCGGACTGGCCGGCGTCGCGCATCGCCGGTGTCTGCAAGCCCGCGCTCAGCTGGATGTCGATGGAACCGGCGCGCCGGTTGCGGTCGGAATCCAGGTAAGGCAAGGGCTGCGGGTCGTCGGCAGGACGGGTGAACGGCACCCTGAACGGCGCCAGCGCTTCCAGCGTCACGATCCAGGGCGAGATGGTGGTGGCGAAGTTCTTCGCAAGGAAAGGCCCGAGAGGCTGGTATTCCCAGCCCTGGATGTCGCGGGCCGACCAGTCATTCAACAGGCAAATCCCGAAGACATGATCCTCGGCCTCGGTGATGGCGATCGGATCGCCGAGGTTGTTGCCGTTGCCGATGAACACGCCCAGCTCCAGTTCGATGTCCAGGCGCTTGCTCGGGCCGAGGACCGGTTGCGTCGCGCCCGGCGGCATGAGCTGACCGAGTGGCCGGCGGAACGCGCGGCCGGAGACTCCGATACTCGAGGCCCGGCCATGGTAGCCGATCGGCACCCACTTGTAGTTCGGAAGAAGCGGATTGTCGGGGCGAAACTGCTTCCCGATGTTGGTGGCATGGTAGACGGACGTATAGAAGTCGGTGTAGTCGCCGATCCGGGCCGGTACGTCGTATTCCGCCCCGGCTTGCGGTACCAGGCATGCCTGCAGCGCCGCCTGTGCGGCGGCGCCCTCCCGCAATGCGCGCGAGAGCGACAGGCGCAGCGCGCTCCACGCGCCGGCGCCGAGGGCCATGAGGGAATTGAGCGCAGGCAGCGCGCCGGCCTGCAGTGCGGCGGCGGCCTCGCCGCCGAGAGCGCCGCTTGCCGATACCGCCGCCAGGTCCAGGATCTGGTCGCCGATCGCGACGCCGCCTCGAAAAGCTTCCTTGCTGCCCTGCCGGCGGAAGACCGCGAACGGCAGGTTCTGAATCGGAAAGTCTGTCCCGGCCACGTTGGCGGATGCTACCCAGCTACGCAGGCCGGGGTCATGGGTTTCATTCAGTTCGATCATTGCAATTCCAATCCTTTTTTCTGTTTGGTACGCACCGTCAAGCCGGATTTGATCGTGCTGCCGGGCGCGAAAAGTCCGTTTCGGTATTCTGCCAGCATTGGATGCCCATCGGCGAATGCGTCACCCGCGACGCGAGGGCGGCCAGATCGGTTCGTTGCCGCCTGCCGCGCGGGGGTTTCTCACTTTGCCGTCCGGGCAATGTCCATCGCCTGCCGCAGTATGCCGATATCGCCGATGTGGTTCGACAGCAGGAGAATCAGCTTGGCATTCACCAGTTGACTTTCCGCATCGTCCAGACCCTGGTGCATATCGATGAGCATCTGGTAAAAATCGTCGGTGCTGGACAGGTTCGGTTCAAGGATCAGGTTCTGCATCATCATTCCCGGTCAAGTGTTGCAGGTTGCCCTGGCGAGCGCCGCGCGGACGCTGCCCTCTTCCAGGCTGCGCCAGCGGCCGCAGACATGCTGGTCGGGGCGCAGGAGATAGAAGGTTCCCGGCCTGCCGTCGAAGCGCTTGCGCACCAGGCCCTGGGTATCCACGACGCCGGTCAGGCCGTCCATAGGGGTCGGAAGGGCCGTCGGCGGCAGTACGACAACCGGCTTTACCGGTATGTCCATGTCTGCCAGGGAACGCAGACCATCCATGTCCCTGCGCGGAATCTCGCCGTCATCGGCGAAATACAATCCGGTGAAGCCGCTGCCCAGCACGGAAAGCAGCCAGCCTTCCCGGCCCTGCATGCCGACCGGGGCATCGGTGCTCGGCGCGCCGGGAACCATCGCGCCGGCGAAGTCATCGGCATCCGGCGTATTGAGCGGCGAGTCGCGATAAGTAGTGGGCAGGGACAGGCGGCCGCTGTTGACGATGGTGCGGGCGAACGGATAGTGCTTCGACAGCAGCAGGACGGCATCCCTGAATGTCTTGCTGACCGGACTCTTGGGCGTGATGAAGTCGGTGGCGCGCGTGGAGTTGAGGATGTTCTCGTCCGCGGCCTGCTCCCGTTCGTAGCCATAGGTATCCAGCAAGGCAGCCGGTGCTTTCCGGTCGAGCACCAGCCTGAGCTTCCATGCGAGGTTGTCGGCGTCCTGCACGCCGCTGTTGGCGCCACGAGCACCGAAGGGCGACACGCCATGCGCCGCGTCGCCGGCGAACAGGACCCGGCCGTGCCGGAAGTGCTCCATGCGCAGGCAGGAAAAGGTGTAGATGCTGACCCATTCCAGATCGAACTCGACATCCTTGCCGAGCAATGCCCGCACCCGCGGGATCACACGTTCCGGCGCTTTTTCCGCGACCGGGTCCGCATCCCATCCGAGCTGGAAGTCGATGCGCCAGACATTGTCCGGCTGCTTGTGCAGCAGGACCGATTGGTTGGGGTGAAACGGCGGATCGAACCAGAACCAGCGCTCGGGCGGAAAATCCGCTTTCACCTTGATGTCGGCGATCAGGAAGCGGTCCTTGAACGTCCGTCCCTTGCTTTCCAGTCCCATCAGGTTGCGCATCGCACTGCGACTGCCGTCCGCCGCGATGACATAGGCGGCACGAAGCATGTATTCGCCATCCGGCGTCTCCACCGTCAGTTCGACGCCCTCGTCCGACTGCATCAAGCCGACCACCTTGCTTTTCCAGCGCAGGTCCAGCTTTTCCTCCTGCCGCGCCTGCTCGTAGAGATATCCCTCGACGTAATACTGCTGGAGGTTGATGAACGCCGGACGACGGTGCCCCTGTTCGGGCAGCAGGTTGAAGCTGTACACCGGCGCATCCCGGAAGAACACCTTGCCGACATTCCAGCTGACGCCCTTCTTGACCATCGGCTCGCCGCAATGCATCCGGTCGAAGATTTCGAGCGTTCGCTTGGCGAAGCAGATCGCCCTCGATCCGACGGAAAGCTTGTTGTCGTCGTCGAGCAGGATGGTTCGTATGCCCTGCTGCGCCAGGTCGATCGCCGCGGCCAGTCCGACCGGTCCCGCACCGACAACGATGACGGGATGCACGTCCGTCGAACCGGCGCCGGGTGCGAACGAACCGGCATAGTCGAACTCGATGTGTTGATAATCTTTTTCCATGATGCTGGTTCCGGGACGCTATGTGCTTCAATCCGCTTCACAATGACTGCCTCAATACGTCTCGACAGCGCCTCGACAGGCGTTGCGGCGAACGCGATAGGCAATCGCCGTTCGACCGCCTGTTAATCCATCCTGATGTTGTTGGTCCGGATCACCTTGCCCCATCGCTCGCGTTCGCTGCGGGCATAGCTCGCCATCTGCTCCGGCGTGCCGGGCAGCGCTTCAAGCGACAGCGACTGGAATCGTTCCTTGACCGGCGCCGAGACCAGCGCGGTTTGCAGCGCTTTCGTCAGATTGGCGACCACCGGTGCCGGTGTTGCGGCCGGAACCACGAGTCCCTGCCACGCATAGGCCTCATATCCTTCGACGCCCTGCTCCGCCAGGGTCGGGATATCCGGGAATGCGCTCAGTCGCCTGGCGCTTGCCACGCCGATCGCGCGCAGCTTGCCGTTCGACACGTATTGCTGGACGCTCGCGGTGTCCATCAAACCGAAAGGCACCTGCCCGCCAAGCAGATCCTGGACCGCCGGCGCTGCGCCACGATAGGCGACATGCTGGATCTTCAGGCCGGTGCGCTCGCGCAGCAATTCGGCGGCGAGGTGATGGGGACTGCCGACGCCGGCGGACGCATAGTGCGCGTTGGCGGGATCGGACCGCACCCATTCCTGGAATTCCCTGAAGTTCTTGGCCGGCACATTGGGACCGACGACCAGCAGGAGCGGGAAGCGCGCCAGGAGGCCGATCGGTTTGAAATCCTTCTCCGGGTCATACGGCAGCTTGCCGAAAAGCGCCGGGTTGGCCGCCAAGGTGGCGAAATCCGCTGTCAGCATGACATTGCCCAGGTCCTTCGATTGCGCCACATATCCGGCGGCGATATTGGTCGCCGCACCCGGCTTGTTGTTGATGACGATGCTGCGACCGAGCGACTGCGACATCTGTGCCGCCACGGTACGTGCGACAACGTCGGATCCTCCGCCTGCGGCATAGCCGACAATCCACTCGATGGGCTTGTCCTGTGCCGGCGCGAAGGACGGCAGGACGATCGTCAGGGAAAGCGCCGCCTTCAGCAAAGCGCGTCGATGGACGAATGGCAATGTCATTGATGTCTCCTGGTTCTCTTTATGTAGGTCATGGGTGGCGCTGGTGGCTTGCATTCAATCCTGCAATGAATGCCACATTTCCTTGTCGCGTTCCGCCGTCCAGATGCGCGGATGCTTGATGCCGCTCGCTTCATCCACGGCGCGGGTCACGTCGAACGGGAGGCAGTGCTCGTAGATGAATACATGGCCGAACTTCGGGTCCATGCTGGCACGGGTATGTGCCATCGCATCCTTCAGCGACTTGCCGGCGGCGACCGCCTCCTTCGCGCAGCGCAGCAGCGTGGTGACGAAGTCCCTGGTGTAATCGATGCCGGCCTTCACCTCGTCGGGGTTCATCAGCGCAGGCCCGCGGCCGGGCACCAGTTTCTCCGCGCCCATTGCGCGCAACGCTTCGAGCGTCGCGGGCCATTCCTCGAGCTGGGCGTCACCGGTGTAGGCCGCCGCGCCATACTCCACCAGGTCGCCGGAGAAGCAGATCTTCTGGGACGGAATCCAGGCGATCGTGTCGCCCTTGGTATGTCCCATGCCGATATGCATCAGCCGGACCTCCAGCTTGCCCATGAAGATCGTCAGTTCCTTCTCGAACACCATGGTCGGCCAGGTCAGGCCGGGCACCGATTCGACGCCGGCGAACAGGCGGGGGAAGCGCTCGATCTCCGATTGCATATCCTGGGCGCCGCGCTCGACGATCAGTTCATAGGTGCCGCGCGACGCGATGACATGCTGGGCGCCTTCCTCGAAATAGGCGGATGCGCCGAGGACCCGCACCGCGTGGTAATGGGACAGCACCACATGCTTGATCGGCAGGTCGGTGACTTCCCGGATATGCCGTATCAGCGATCGCGCGAGCACCGGCGTCGCGGTCGTATCGATCACCATGACGCTGTCGTCGCCGATGATCACGCCGGAATTCGGGTCGCCCTCGGCGGTATAGGCATAGGCGTTGTCGGACAACTTGACGAAGCTCGTTTTCTTTTCCTGCAGGTCGGCCTGGGAAGCAAACTTTTTCTCACTCATCTGAAACGCTCCATAAATTGGGAATGACTTTCTTCAGGTCATTGTTGTGTCCAGTGAAGATCGTGGCGCCTGGGCGGCTTGCCTGGACTGGTGGAAACGGGCATGTTAGGGTTGCAGGTGTTATGTGTAAATAAGCGCCCGCTCATACCCTTTATGAAGAATATTCATAACACTCCCTTCGACCTCAACCTGATCGCCGTGCTGGACGCCATGATCCGGGAGCGCAACGTGACAAGGGCGGCGGACCAGTTGGGGATGTCGCAGAGCGCGATCAGCCACGCGCTGCGGCGGCTCAGGGAATTCTTCGATGACCCGCTGTTCGTCAAGACGGCGGAGGGCATGCAGCCGACGCCCCGGGCGCTGGAACTGACGCAGGCGGTACTGGGCGTCATGGGAAGCATCCGCACCGACCTGCTGACACAGGCTGGTTTCGATGCGGCGAAGAGCAGGCGCCGGTTCAGCATTTGCCTGACGGACATGGGAGAGCTGATCTTCCTGCCGCGCCTGATCGAGCAGCTTCGGCTGACCGCGCCGCACTGCACCATCCGGACGCTTCAGATCCCGCCGAAATCCATCTCGTCGGCACTCGAATCCGGCGAGGCGGATCTCGCGGTCGGCTCGCTGCATTCGATGCCGGAAGGCTTGTTCCAGCAGCAACTGTTCACCCGCTCCTTCGTCACGATCGTGAACAGGAAGAACCGGTCGATCGGAAAGGAGATCTCGCTGGAGCAATTCTTCGCGCTGGAGCATATCGTCGTTGCCCTGTCGGGGAAGACGGAAGAAAGCTATGACAGCGTCATCGATGATTACGGCCGGAAGCGCAAAATTTTCCTGACGACGCCGCACTTCCTCACCGTACCGCTGATCATCGAACGCAATCCCGAACTGATAGCGACGGTGCCGAAGGAACTGGGGAAAATTTTCGACAGCTACAAGGCTGTCCGCATGGTCGAGACGCCGATCGCCCTGCCCCACTTCGCCATCCGGCAGCACTGGCATCCGCGTTATCACCACGACGCGGCCAATATCTGGCTGCGGAAGCTGATCAAGGAGACGTTTGAACTGCTGCCGGAATAAGGACTTCAGGGGCGCGCCGGCATCCGGCTGGTGAAGCGCACCGCACCACGGGCAACACCTACTTTCCGACCTGCGCGATCAGCCGGGCGACCGCTGCGGCACCCGGCTTGTTCTCCTGCGTCAGGGCGGCGGCGACACTTTCCCGGTCGGCCGGCGTGCGGTGCTGGCTGACATGCCACTTGCCCACGAGCTTCGTGATGCTCATCTCCAGCCCGATGATATGTGAGGCGGCGGCCCTGACGAAATCGACCGGCGCTTCATCCAGGTGCCATGGCTTCTCGCGCGCCGCTTCATTCGGCAGGGCGAGATTGGCAAGGTGGGTCATCAGCCATTGCTCGTCCTCCATCACGCGCAGCCTGCCGTAGGCATGCACGACCGCATAATTCCATCCCGGCAGCACCTTGCCGCTCTTCTGGCCGTTCACATACCAGCGCGGCGAGACATATGCATTCGGTCCCTGGAAGATCACCATCGCTTCCACATCGGGGGAATGGGTCCGCCAGAATCCGCTCGCCCGCGCGACATGGCAACGCAGCGTTCCCAGCGGCCCCGCCGAGCTGTCAATTTCAAACGGCACATTGTTGGCCTCCAGGCATCCATCCACCTGGACCACCAGGGATGCCATCGGATAATCCGACATGAGTGCGTGGAGGACGTCGGTTCGCGTCTCTTCAAAAATCTTCTGAACGTACATTCCGGGCCCGAGGTTCGCGGTTCGAATTAGGATGTGCCGGAGGCTCCCGGCAAAACAGGTAAGGCAACAGGAAGAACAATACGGGAATGCAAGGGCCCGGTATTGAATAAATCGGCCATGACCATCGGCCGATGTACTTGCACATCAATGCGGCAGATTGATGATCGGCACATCGGGCCGGGCGGACGGCGTGAAGCCGCCGAGGGAACGGAATTCCCGGGTCATGTGCGCCTGGTCGCTATAGCCGCATTCGATTGCAAGTTCCGCCAGCGCCATAAATGGCCTCGCATGCAGAGAACGCATAGCGCGCTGGAAGCGCACGATGGATGCGAAGGATTTTACCGGCAGGCCGACGACCGACGTGAAGTCCCGGTGCAGCGTGCGTACGCTGATGCCGATCTCCTCGGCAAGCGCGATGACGGATTGCCGGCCACCGCTGGATTCAAGCCGTTGCACGGAATGGATGATTCGCGCGTGCTGCACCGATTGCGACTGCCTGTCGGTCAGGATTCGCACCGTGTCGATGAGGCGACATTCCAGTTCATCCGTGCTGCCGGCATGCAGCAAGGGAATCGCCAGCGCGCCGAGTGCGGCTTTCGCCTCCACCCGGATGAGGGCGCTGTTTTTGATTCCATGCGCACTCAGGCCGAGGCATGCGGCGCCCCAACCGGGGCGAAACCGGATTCCCACGAATCCGGTCGTCGAACCGGCCGGCACCGTCACATACCGCTGCGCCGGCCCGGCAATCACCGGCCGGGCGTCCGCGATCCTGCCGTCGCCAATCAGGTTGAAACGCATCAGCAGGTCGATGCGTCCGTCCGGAAGGACCCTGTGATCATCGGCGCGGTAGGGCTTGAACGACCACAATGCCTCGACGATCCGGCTGTCCAGCGCAGCAACACGATATTCCTGGTATCCGGCTTTCATCTGCATACGGGCGTAAAAACGGTTCGGTACGGGCAGGACGGCGGAAGCGCATCCTGTACGGGGATCTCGAGTCCGGGACATGGTACCCGATCCTCCCCCGTCGTCGATCGTCGCCCATGAAACGACGATGCGCCGCCGACTGCATGATGGGGTGCATCGGCATCGTCAGCGCCGCACGCAGCCCTGCGCGTTCAATGCCGCTATGCCAGAATGACCGTCGATGCATCCGCCTGTCACCGGTCAAGGAGTACGCAATGAGCATGCTTTCCCCTGAAGAAACGTCCCGCCTGAGTTCCGCCGAATCCTTGTTTCCGTCCCCCATTCCGGTGCAATCGGTCTCCAGCGACGAATTCATGCCCGGCCCGCAAACGCCCAGGCAGCGCGAGTTCGAGCAACGGGTCAAGGAGATGGGTGCGCAGACGGCAAAGCGGCTGGGAATCAGCCGCAGGCGATTTTTCCAGACCGCGGCCGGCATGGCGACCGCGTTTCTGGCGATGAACGATACCTACGGCCCGCTCTTCGGCGTCTCGCGCGCCGAAGCGCAAACGCCGGAACAGGCGGATGAACGGGCCGGCAAGCTGTCGGGACAGTTCATCATGGACATGCATACCCATTTCCTGCGCCCCGGCACACGGCTGCAGGGCTTCGTCAATCAGCGCAAGGCGGTCGGCAAGGCGGGCTGGAATCCCGGACTGGTGGACAAGGAGCAGACCATCGATGACCTGATGTTCACCAACTACATCAAGGAAATCTATCTCGACAGCGATACAAAGGTGGCGTGTATCAGCGGCGCGCCTTCCGAAATACCGGATGACTGGTTCCTGACCAATGAAATGAAGGCCCAGGCGAGAGCCGCAGTGAACGGCCTGGCAGGCACGAAGCGCATGTTTTCCCATGCGATCTTCACACCCGGCTATCCGGGCTGGATGGACCAGATCGACCATGCGCTTGCCGACCTCAAGCCGGATTCGATGAAGGGCTACACCATCGGCGACAATACCCACAAGGACCTGTCGAAACATCCCTGGCGCCTGGATGATGAAAAGCTGGTGTATCCTGCCTATGAAAAATTCCTGAAGGCGGGCATCCGGAATGTCTGCATTCACAAAGGCCTGTTCCCGCCGTCGGTGGAAAAGCAGTTTCCCCACCTCCTGCAATATTCCGACGTGCGGGACGTCGGCAAGGCGGCAAAGGACTGGCCGCAGCTCAACTTCATCATCTATCACGGCGGCTACCGATGGTCGGGCGGCGGCGCGGTGCAGGACGCCTGGGCGCAGTTCGAGAAAACGGGCCGCATCGAGTGGGTCACCGACCTCGCGGAGATACCTGCGAAATACGCCGTCAATAATGTTTATGCGGACGTCGGGCAATTGTTCGCGCAGTCGACCATCGCCGATCCCCGCGTCGCCGCTGTGATGATGGGACAACTCATCCGGGGGCTGGGCGCCGATCATGTCTGCTGGGGCACGGATGCCATCTGGACCGGTTCGCCGCAATGGCAGATCGAGGCGCTGCGCCGCCTGGAAATTCCGGCGGAATTGCAGAAGAAGTATGGCCTGGCGCCGCTGGGACCAGCGGACGGCCCGGTCAAGACAGCGATTTTCGGCGACAACAATGCAAGGCTGTATAACTACAAGCCGCAACAGCGTTCCGAACTGGCGACAGACAAGCTCGCCGCGTACCGGGAACTCTACGACAGGCATGGAGCGGGTCGAACCAACCTGGCCTACGGATTTGCACTGCGGGACCCGGCGTGACGGCATTGCGACATTCCCTGCCGGGGGATCAATGAAACTAACAAGGAGACACCATGAACATGCCGGCATCGTCGTTTGAGGAAGTATTCCATTCTCCCGCCGTCACCGGGCTGCGCGCAGACCTGGCGCTGGCGCTTCGGGCCGCCGCGCATCACGGATTGGGTGAAGGGGTATGCAATCATTTCAGCATCGCCGTCCCCGGCAACGACTCGCTTTTCCTCCTGAATCCGCGTGGCCTGCTGTGGAGCGAGGTGCAGGCCGACGATATCGTGTTGATCGACGATACCGGCCGCAAGCTGGCCGGACGGCGCGACGTCGAACCGACGGCCATGTTCATCCATGCCGCCATCCATCGCATCGCCCGCAAAGCCTGCGTACTGCATACCCATATGCCTTACGCCACCGCGCTGACGCTTACCGAAGGGCGGACGCTGGATACGACCCTGTCCCAGAACGCGATGCGCTTCCATGGCCGCATCGCCGTGGACGATCGCTACAACGGGCTCGCGCTGGATGCTTCGGAAGGAGAACGGATCGCCCGGACCATGAATGGGGCCGATGTTGCCTTCCTCGGCAATCATGGCGTGGTGGTGTGCGGTCCTCGCATCGATCACGCCTACGACGATTTGTATTACCTCGAGCGTGCATGCGCGTCCCAGGTGCTGGCCGAATCCACCGGACGGCGACTGGTCCCCGTCGATGAAGCGCTTGCGCGTCGCGTGGCGGAACAAACCATGGACGAGCGCTTGCAATCGGAACTGTTCTTCGAAGCGTTGAGGCGGACCCTCGGGCCCCCTTGCTGATGGCAGCCGACTTACCGTGCACCCATCGAATTGCGGGTGATGTCGCAAGTACTCGTGTCTCGTGCGCTTTCTTCGCACGCCGCTGGCAATGGAGCGTGTATCCGGAATCTCGCGTTCAGGCGGTTCGGACCGATTGATCACGGATGATGCATCTGGCGCGATCGCCATGAGCCTTTTAGAGAGTTGTCACGCCGGCACAACGACACGGATGTCAATGCCTGCCTAGCCTGGAAGTTTGTTCAACGCTCTCAGCGCCTCATTGAATTTCCCGATTGTCAGCGGCTTGGTGACATGCGCATCAAATCCGGCATCGAACGAACGCTGATGATCCTCCTTCGAACCATAGCCGGTAAGGGCGATCAGCCCGGTCCTGTCCTTCTGCTGCATCGACCGTACGCGCCTTGCGATGTCGTAACCGCTTATCTTCGGCATGCCGATATCGATCAGGGCGATATCCGCCGTGCCGGCCAGGCATGCATCGATTCCTGCCTCCCCGTCCGAAAACGGGATGACTTGAAAACCATGTTTTTCGAGCATGCCTGCCGTCATTTCCCGTGCATCGTCGTGATCGTCGATCAGCACGATGGTGCAGGTCTGCTTCACGCCCGCCGCAGCCTTTTCCGTGAGCGCCGCGCGGTTGACCTGCGCAAGCGGGAACCTGAGCGTAAATGTGCTGCCGCGGCCTGTGCCATCGCTTGCGCAGGTGATCGAGCCGCCATGCAATTCCGTGAGCTGGCGTACCAGCGCAAGGCCGATGCCGAGGCCGCCTTTTGCCCGATCCAGCGATCGTTCTCCCTGGACGAATACGTCGAAGATATTGGGCAGCAGCTCGGCGGAAATACCGATGCCGGTATCGGTCACCGTCAGCACCGCTTCATGATCGATTGCCTGGACACTGATCCTGATCTCGCCGCCGTCCGGCGTGTACTTGATCGCGTTATCCAGCAAATTGTTGACGATCTGTTCGATGCGCGTCGCGTCCGCTTCGATCTTGAGGGAATCCGCCGCGGTCAGCTCCATGGAATGATGGCGGGCCCGTCCGGTGGATTGCAGGGTGCCGACGCACTGGCTGACCATGCCGGCCAAATCCAGTGGCTGCCTGTTCAATAGTACTTTCCCGGACAGGACACGGCTCACATCCAGCAGATCGTCGACGATGTGGGTCAGATGATCTCCCTGCCGGCTGATGATCTTGCGTGCCCGTTCGGACATGGCCGTGTCCTCCGCCACATCCAGGATATCGATCGCGCTGATGATGGCGGCGAGCGGATTGCGCAGCTCGTGGCCCAACATGGCCAGAAACTGGTCCTTCGCCTTGTTCTGGTCTTCAGCGAATCGGCGTGCCGCCTGTTCGCTCAGCAGCAATCTGTTTCGTTCGGCTTCCGCGGCATGCCGGGATGCCTTCTCGCGTTCAAGGGTTTGGCTGGCCTCGGCCAGGGTTGCGTTCAGTTCATTCATTTCGGCCACGCCCGATGGCGGAATCTGGAGGGCCTGTCCTTTCCCGAGACCGTTGGCCGCCAGCACCGCGCCGTTCACGGCATGCAGAATCCTTCGTCCGACCATCCAGGCGACGGCGGATGCCAGAAGAACCGCGATCAGCAGTCCCAGACCCGTAACCCATACTGCCTGTTGCACCGCGGAGTCGATCTCCTCGACCGGTGCGCCAATGGCGACGGTCCAATCTGCCAATGCGGAATGGGTGAAGACATCATAGACCTCGATGTTGCCCCTGATCTCGTGACGCATCACGCCTTCGTAGCCGGTTTGAATGGCCCTGATCGTGTCGGCATTTGCTTTTTTCCCGACGAACTCATGGGCGCCATGGCTGCGTGCCAATGTATTGCCTGCCTGGTCGAAAATCGCCACGACCCAGCTTGATTTGATACCCCGTCCTGCGAATGCCCGATTGAAATAGTCCTGCGGCACGGCCTGGGTCAGGACATAGCGTTTCGAGCCGATCGTCACCAGGCTGTCGACGAGGATCACGTGCCTCTGGATATGGACGCCCCATGTGAGGTTCGACACATGAACGGCACCATCACTTTTGATCTTGGCGAAGTCATCGAGATTGACAGCACGTTTCGGCAATTGCGTCCCGAACGGAACGCGGGTACTGATGATCTGCTGCCCATCCTCCCCGTAAAGAATGATCCATCCCTCCGCCGCGAGGTTGGCGATCTTCGCCTGTTCGTAAAACTGCTTGAAGTTTCCTTCCCTGAGCGCATCCGATGTCCCCAGGACCCGCAATGCGGAACGCACACCGGAAAATTCGCGGTCGATGATCAGGGTGGTTGCCCTGGCTGTCTCGTGAATGCTGTTGAGCGCGGCGGCACGATGCGCGTCCCTCAAATTCACAAGGGAAATTGCCGAGAAAACGATGACGGGTATGAGCGCCGCAAAAACCAGGCTGATGAGATGTGTCCGAAGTCGCATTGATTGCCTATTTTTTAACGGCCCGTGCACCGGTGATGATTCGCGTTGCGGAGATCATACCCGTACTACCATGCGACGCCCTGGGGTAAGCTAAAAATCGGTATCAAACCACCCGGTCTGCGTATACCGTCGTGATGCGCGGGTGCACTTCGCGGCCAGGACAAAGGAAAAGGAGGCAATCGACGGGAAATGAAATGTCAGGTGGAGGATGCCCGCTTGAACTTGCCGACCAGCGCCCCGATGCGGGCCATCGCATCTTTCAGTTGCAGGAGGCTGTAGGGCTTGGAAAGAAGAAGGAAATCAAAATTGATGCGATCGTTGTCGACCACCAGGAACCCGAAACCCGAGGCGAATATCACTTTCAGCGGCGGCAGGATTTCCACCGCCGCCTGTGCCAGTTCCACGCCGGACATGCCCGGCAAGTTAATGTCCGTCAACAGGACATCGAACTGCTGATGCGGCAGGAGCGTGAGCGCGTCTTCGGCACTTGTCACGGCATGCACCTTGTGTCCCAGCATGGCGAGCATTTCGGAAAGTAATGTTTGGGACTCGGCATTGTCTTCTACGACGAGAACATTGAGCTGTGGTACGGACATGGATAGCCAATAGGGAACAACGGACGGAATTGAGGTGGTAAGCCCGACATTATCCATAACGTCTTTATTCATTTACAGTCGGAAAATTCCGGTTTCCACTAGGAATTTTCCTACAGCCAACCCATTGGCGCGGTGATTCACTGATAAACATTGTTGATTGCCGCGCCTTATCGCCGATTGCGAAATCGCAGCTTCGCCGTCCGGATTGCCGGTTCCTGCAACACGAATCGCGCCGTTTTTGAGAGTGATTAAGCGGATTTCCGCCTCTCAAGAGATGAGTCCGTTGAATTCCTGAGGCCCATCGATGGCCCGCAACTTTTCTGATTCAAGTCGGTGCTGTGCGGAATCGGCTTCATGGCTGAGCGCTCCCGCTGGACGGACAACGCATTCCCTTTCTTCACAGATCGAAAGGGAGAATTCCGCTTGACGGCCGGTCCGCGGCGATCCGGTCGATGGTTGCACTGCGCGATCGACTTATATGTCATGTCTTGTACATAAGCAGCCCGTTTGACCCACGCCGATGCATGAAGCAATCATGTGCGCGGCATCGGATTTTCCGGTCTTGTTTGCTGTTAAACTCCAGGGCGAGAAAAGAGCTATTCCGCCGAATGCCATCAAGCGATGCGCGCCGCCTCCGGCGACATGAAAATAGCCAGATTTCCGATCAATCCCGCCCTTTCCTTACATTTAGAGCTTCCTATGCCCATTTCGCATCAAGCGAACCGTGCGACCTATGCCCTGATCCTCGGGGTGGCGATTTTCGTCTTCCTTGTCGATTCGATCACACCGCTGGGTTTCGCGGAATGGGTGTTTTACGTCATTCCGGTGGCCTTGTGCGTGCGCCAGCCGAATTCCCAGCTCCCGCTGGTGGTCGCGGTTGCGCTGATGCCCCTGTTGATTTTCGGTTATCTGCTCTCCCCCGAGGGGGCGAACACCACCATGGCGATCGTCAATCGCGCCCTGGCATTCTTTGCGCTATTTGGCGTCGCCTACCTGGTGCATCGGATCGTCAAGGAAAAGACGGTGGCCGATCACCTGATGTGGCTGGAGCGCGGCCGCGCGGAAGTGGCGCGCAACATGCTCGGCGAGCCCACGGTCGCGGAAGTTTCCGAAAAGATTCTCCATGCGCTCGCACGTTATGTCGGCGCCCAGATCGCGGTGCTCTACCGGCTCGACGGCGGCCGGCTGATGCATACGGCCGCGTTTGCCATCGACGCGGACCAGGTCCGTCCCGAACTCGCACTGGGCAGCACGCTCGCCGGTGAAGTGGCGAAAGACGGCAAACCGCTGGTGCTGCGCAATCTGCCGCATGACTATCTGCGCATCGGCTCGGCGACTGGGAGCATGCTGCCGGGACAACTGCTGATCGCGCCGGTGATGGCGGAAGGAAAGGTCTGCGGCGTGATGGAATTCGGCTTTCTGAACAAGGATGTATTCGATGATGAAATCGAACTCCTGACGCTGGTCGCCGACAAGATCGGCAGCGCCATCCGCTCGGCCGAGTACCGTCGCCATCTGCAGGAATTGCTGGAAGAAACCCAGCGCCAGTCGGAAGAACTGCAGGCGCAGCAGGAAGAGTTGCGCGTGTCGAACGAGGAGCTGGAGGAGCAGGGACGCGCGTTGATGGAATCGCAGGCACGCCTGGAAAACCAGCAGGCGGAGCTCGAACAGACCAACGTGCAACTGGAAGAACAGGCGGAACGCCTTGAAGGCCAGAAGCGCGAATTGCTCAACACGCAGCGCGCGCTGGAGTTGAACGCCGAGGAACTCGGCAAGGCAAATCGTTACAAGTCGGAATTCCTGGCCAACATGTCGCACGAACTGCGCACTCCCCTCAACAGCTCGCTGATCCTGTCGAAAATCCTGATGGAAAACAAGACCGGCACCCTGAGCGACGAGCAGGTCCGCTATGCGCAGACCATCCACGAATCCAACAATGCACTGCTGGTATTGATCAACGACATTCTTGATCTGTCGAAGATCGAGTCGGGACATGCCGACATCCATCCGGAACCGGTATCGGTCTCCGGCGTCGTGCAAACCCTGAAGCAAATCTTCGACCCGGTCGCCAGGGAAAAACGGCTGAACTTCACCATCGGCGTCAGTGAGGACGCGCCCGCGGTCATCGTTACCGACAACCAGCGCCTGCAGCAGGTCCTGAGAAACCTGCTGGCCAATGCGTTCAAGTTCACCGAGCAGGGAGAGGTCGTGCTGCACATTGCGCCGGCGGCGAATGGCCGCCTCGGCTTCGCCGTGCGCGACACCGGCATCGGCATCCCGGAACAGCAGCAGGGCATCATCTTCGAGGCATTCCGCCAGGCTGACGGCACGACCAGCCGGAAATACGGCGGCACCGGGCTGGGCTTGTCGATTTCGAGGGAGCTTGCCCGCCGCCTCGGCGGTGAAATCCGCGTCCAAAGCGCGCCGGGGCTCGGCAGCACCTTCACGCTGGATGTGTCGAGCGATCTGAAGGCGGAGGAAACCGCCGTGTCCGGCGGCGCATGGTCCGCATATGACGCCGCCCCGATCTCCGCCCCGGCACGCTTCGCGACCGCGCCGCGCGTCGACACGCAAGCGGTGCGCGACGGAACTCCATTGCCGCCGGCGTCGCGACCGGGCGAAGGCGCGGCGTTCGAGCGACGGCATGAACGGTTGATCATGGTGGTGGAGGACGATCCGCATTTCGCGTCGGTTCTGCGCGACCTGGCACAGGAAGCGCAATTCGATTGCGTCATGGCACATACCGGCTCGGAAGCGATCCGGCTCGCGTCCGAATTGCGACCCAGCGGCATCCTGCTCGACGTCGGCCTGCCCGACCAATCGGGCCTGAGCGTCCTGGAACGCCTCAAGCGCGATCCCGCCACCCGCCACATACCGATTCACATGGTATCGATCGAGGATCATGCGCAAACCGCACTGGAAATGGGCGCGGTGGGATATGCCTTCAAGCCGGTGGCACGGGAAGACGTGGTTGCGGCATTTGCCAAGCTGGAGGCGCAGCTCGACAAGCGCGCACGCAAGCTGCTGGTGGTCGAGGATGACGCCGCGCTGCGCAGCAATATCGCCCTGCTGCTCCAGGCCGACGACATCGACATCACGACGGTCGGCACCGCGGCCGAAGCACTGGAACTGGTGTCGAGCCAGACCTTCGATTGCATGGTGATGGACCTGAATCTTCCCGATACCAGCGGCTACGACCTGCTTGAAAAGATTTCCGGGGGCGGCAAGTACTCGTTTCCGCCGGTGATCGTATACACCGGCCGGACGCTGTCGCGGGACGACGAGCAAAAGCTGCGGCGCTACTCCAGGTCGATCATCATCAAGGGCGCCAAATCGCCCGAGCGCCTGCTCGACGAGGTCACCCTGTTCCTGCACCGGGTGGAGTCCCTGATTCCGCCGGACCAGCAGAAGATGCTGCAGCAGGCCCGGCAGCGCGATACGGTATTCGAGGGCCGCCGCATCCTGCTGGCGGAAGATGATGTGCGCAATATCTTCGCGCTGACCAGCGTGTTCGAGCCGCTCGGCGCCAGGCTGGAAATCACGCGCAACGGCCGTGAGGCGCTGGAACTGCTCGACAGGGACGCCGAGATCGACCTGGTGCTGATGGATCTGATGATGCCTGAAATGGATGGTTTGACCGCAATGCGCGAGATCCGGAAACGGCCGGACATGGCGCGCCTGCCGATCATCGCGCTGACCGCGAAGGCGATGATGGACGACCGCAAGAGTTGCCTGGAGGCCGGCGCGAGCGACTATATCGCCAAGCCGATCGATGTCGACAAGCTGATTTCGCTGTGCCGCGTATGGATGCCCAAATAGGAACGACCTTGGAAGAATTCGATTCCCGCTTCGACATCGAGCTCAAGCTGCTGCTGGAGGGCGTTTACCTGACCTACCAGCATGATTTCCGCCAGTATGCGGTTGCGTCGCTGCGCCGGCGCATCATGCAGGCGATGGTGCAGTTCGACTGCAAGACGGTGTCGCAGCTGCAGAGCCGCGTGCTGCATGAACCGGAAGTGTTCGCGAAGATGCTGCAGTACTTCACGGTGCAGGTCAGCGAGATGTTCCGCGACCCGATGTATTTCAAGGCGATACGGGAACAGGTGGTCCCGGTGCTGAAAACCTACCCGTCGGTGAAGATCTGGATTGCCGGGTGCAGCACCGGCGAGGAAGTCTGGTCGCTGGCGATCCTGCTGGCCGAGGAAGGCTTGCTGGACAACACGCTGATCTATGCCACCGATATCAATGCCGACTCCCTGAAAACGGCCGAGACGGGCATCTATTCCGTCGACCGCATCGCCGACTTCAGCACGAACTATTTGCAATCCGGCGGCAGGCACTCCCTGTCTGACTACTACACAACCGGATACGGCGGCGCCATTTTCAACCGGGACCTGCGCAAGCGCATGGTCTTCGCCGATCACAGCCTGGCGACCGATAGCGTGTTCTCGGAGGTCCAGTTCGTGTCCTGCCGCAACGTGCTGATCTATTTCAATCCGGAGTTGCAGGAACGTGCGATCGGCCTGTTCGCCGATTCGCTGGTCAACCGGGGCTTCCTCGGTCTCGGATCGAAGGAAAGCCTGCGCTTCACACGCCATGCGGACACATTCACCGAGTTTGCCCGCATTGAAAAAATCTACCAGCGGGTGCTGCGATGACCGGAACGATCCAGAACCTTCCCGGCGTCGACATGCTGGTGGTCGGCGCATCCGCCGGCGGCGTGGAAGCGGTGGGCACACTGCTGGAAGCATTGCCGGCCGGCTTTGCCGCCCCGGTCGCGATCGTGCTCCATGTGCCCGCCAACCGGCCGAGCCTGCTGGCGGACATCTATTCGCGGCGCACCAGCCTGCGGGTGAAGGAAGTGGAGGACAAGGAACCGGCGATGGCGGGAACGGTTTATATTGCCCCGCCCGACTACCATATGCTGGTCGAGCCGAACCGCCTGTTCTCGCTGTCCTGCGACGATGCCGTACATTTTTCCCGGCCGTCGATCGATGTCCTGTTCGAGTCGGCGGCCCTGGCATATCGCGACCGGCTGCTGGGCATCATCCTCACCGGCGCCAGCGCCGACGGTGCGGCCGGCCTGACGACAGTGCGCCGTCAGGGCGGCCAGGCCTGGGTGCAGGACCCGGACGAGGCGCAGGCGCGCGTCATGCCGCTCGCGGCGATCGCGCACTCGGGCACCGACCAGATATTGTCGTTGCATGACATGGCACGCCGGCTGTCAAACTTCTCCGGTTCAGACAGCCTTTCGAGAACATCAAAATGAATCCTGACGATATCAATATCCTGGTTGTCGACGACATCCCCCAGAACCTGATCGCCATCGAAGCCCTGCTGGCGCGCCCCGGCCTGAACATCCTGAAAGCATCGTCCGGCCCGGAAGCACTGGAGATCCTGCTGGTGCAGGAAGTGGCGCTGGCGCTGGTCGACGTGCAGATGCCGGAGATGGACGGATTCGAGCTGGCCGAACTGATCCGCGGCAGCGAACGTACCCGCAGCGTGCCCCTGATCTTCCTGACCGCCGGCGCTCGCGAAACCAGGACATCGTTCCGCGGCTACGAGGCCGGCGCCGTCGATTTTCTCTACAAGCCGCTGGACGACACGGTCCTGAAAAGCAAGGTCAAGGTGTTCGTCGACCTGCACGCCAAGGAAAGGCAGCTTTCCCGACAGCTTGACGAACTGCGCCAGGCGCTTGCCTTGAATGAATTATTCACCGCGGTGCTTGGCCACGATTTGCGCAATCCGCTGTCGTCGGTGCTGATCGGTTCCGAGCTGATCCTCAAGGTCTCCAGCGAATCGGTCGTGACGTCGGCGGCGGGCCGGATCCAGTCCAGCGTCCATCGCATGACGCGGATGGTCGAGCAGCTGCTCGATGTTGCGCGCATCCGTGCCGGCGGTATCGATGTGCGCCCGAAGGACACCGACTATGCAGCCTTGTGCAGGACGATTGCCGACGAACTCGCCGGCGCCGACGCAATCTCCCGCATCCGGATCGAAACCGCCGGTGACGTGGTCGGCGCCGCCGACCCGGACAGGCTGGCGCAGGTTTTCTCCAACCTGCTGGGAAATGCAATCCAGCACGGCGCGCCGGACCAGCCGATCCATGCACGCATCGACGGCACGGCAGGGCACGAGATCGTGGTCGAGGTGAGCAATGGCGGCGCCATTCCGGAGAATGCGATTAGCGGCATATTCGAGCCGTTCACCAGCAGCCATTCGATCAACCGTCCGAGCCATGGCCTGGGTCTCGGCCTGTACATCGTGAAGAAATTCGTCGAGGCACATGGAGGCCGGGTCAGCGTGACGTCCTGCGGCGAAAAGGGAACCGTGTTCCAGGCCAAATTTCCGCGCCAGCCCGTTCACGTGGACATGCATGCCGGCGCGGGAAGCGAACCGGCGCCGGCGATCGTCCGCTGCAAATAAGGACGACGGCCAGGGCGGTACGGTCAGTAAAGTACCGTTGCGCAGAACTTATTCCGGCAAGACTTCGCCGGGCAATTCCATTAGTATTTGCGGAAGACGCAAGATATCGGGCATGCCTGCGGCATGCCCGATACGCCCCACGCACAACCAGGGGCCGTGCCACGAAGACCGGGAGAGAAAACGTGAATCGCAATGTAACGGAAGACGGTCAGCGTGGACGTGCCACCGACGATGCGGGCAAGGCCCCTGGCGGTGCCGCTGAACCGGAAGCGAAAAGTACGATCGTCAATCTGGCCGACAACGAGTGGCAGATCGGCCAGACGCTTTTTCTGCAGCACGACACCACCCGACATCTGGTGAAGCTGATTGGCTTCACCGAAGGAAAATCCGTCCTCGTCTCCGCGCCCATGGCCGACGGAAGATACCAGCTGGTTCGTGACGGACAGGTGTTCGTCGTACGGACCTTCTCGGGACGAAAGGCCTATGCCTTCAGTTCGTCGGTACTGAAAACCGTGCATGTCCCCTATCCCTATCTTCACCTCGGCTATCCGAAGCAGGTCACCTGCGCCGTGGTCCGCCGCGGCGCCCGCCTCGACGTGACCATCGTCGCCGCCGTGTCGGTCATCGGCACCGACCACACCGCCGCGGTTGTCCTGAAGGACATCAGTCTGGGCGGCGCCGCCGGGACGATGAAAGTGCTTATGGGCGTTCCGGGCGAAGTGTTCCGGCTGAAGTTCAAGGTCAGGGTCGCGGACGAAGACCTGTTCCTCGATATTCCGGTCACCTTGCGCTCCGTGCAGCGCGACGACGGAACGGATTCCTACCGGCATGGCTTCGAGTTCGGCAAACTGGATGTGCGGGATAAGTTGTGTCTCGGCGCCTTCCTGCACGAGGCCAGATCGGCGAAGGAGTGAGCCTGTCAGCCTGTTCGTCTGTTCGTCTGTTCACGGGCGGAAGGAGCTTGCCGCATCCGGCCAAAGGGGGCCGTCAACTCTGCTGGCGTGGATAACCAACCATCGGCATCTGCCGCCACCATGAAATTCAAGTCTTGATCCGCCGTCGGAAAACGACGCCTCTTTCACCGCGAATTCTCCGCAAGGCAACCTTCCCGGCATGCGCCTGAGCAACCCGTGGCGCGTACGGAGTTTGCGTCAGCCCCAAATGGCGGACCCTATGCGATTAGGCAAACGTCGCGTCGGCACGGTTCGATACCGCGTGGTCCTGTGCTAGGCTCCGGAGCAACCATGCGGATTGCATCAGAGCCGACGGCCTGCCGCCAACTTTGCAGGCTGTTCAACATCACCCAGGAAGGAGACAGCATGACTACTACCGACCGCTACCCGGTTGCCGAACTCGATAACCTGCCGGAGGATATCCGGGCACAGATTCTTGCCGTCCAGGAGAAATCCGGTTTTGTCCCCAACGTATTCCTCAAACTCGCCCGCCGCCCTGACGAATACCGTGCGTTCTTCGCCTACCATGACGCGCTGATGCTGCGTGAAGGAGGACTCACCAAGGGCGAGAAGGAAATGATCGTCGTGGCGACCAGCGCACCGAACCAATGCCTCTACTGTGTCATTGCACACGGTGCGCTGCTCCGGATCTTCGAAAAAAATCCCCTGATCGCGGACCAGATTGCGACGAATTACCGCAAGGCGCCGATCACGCCACGCCAACGCGCAATGCTCGATTTCGCGCTGAAGGTCTCGACAACTTCATACGCCATCGCCGACGCGGATTTCGACGAACTCCACGCCCATGGATTCAGCGACGACGACATCTGGGATATCAGTGCGATCGCCGCTTTCTTCGCGCTATCCAATCGCATGGCGAATGCGGCGGGGATGATGCCGAACCCGGAGTTTTACCTGATGGGGCGCGTGCCGAGGGAAAAGAAGGCCGGATGACGGCCTCGGGCGGAACGACTCCGCCCGTGCATCCGACCGGCGCGATGCGCCCCTATTCGCCGGACAGGATTTGCCCGGCGACGTTGTCGACCACCACCGGGCTGTCGAAGTAAGTTACGGTTGGATCGGTGCCGTACTTCTCCCTGACGAAGACGCGCCATGTTTCCGTGTACATCGCTTCCGCCTCGGCCCTGGAATCCCAGAGGTAAATGCCGCCCGCCGTAAGCCCGTCCTCGGAGAGCACATAGTGCTTGCGCAGCAGACCTTGCACTCCCTGATATTTGGGCGCGGTGCTTAGGAATATTTCGCGCGCTTCGTCGCGCGTGATGGCCTTCGGCAACCTGAACGCCGTCATGGCAATGATCATCTGTTCCTCCAGTGGTGACGTTTGATGTCTCATTAGACCGTGTTGACGATATTTGCTCAATCGGTATTTTTGCATCCCTGGCATTCGTACAGCGAATGCGAACGACCCGGCCAGATCTTTCTGAAGGCAACCGCTTGATGCGCCCAAGCATGCATCCTTCGCATGCAATAGAATCCTGCATGGCGTCATATTCTGCCCTGCCTTCGCCCCAGGCAGGCGCCTGAAAAGCATCCATCACACGAGAGCCGCGCATGGAAAATCCATTGTTGAATCTTCCGCCGCTGGACGCACTGCGCGGCTTCGTCGCAGTCGCAAGGCGCATGAGCATCACGCAGGCGGCGAATGATCTTTGCCTGACCCAGTCCGCCGTCAGCCGGCAGATTCTTGCCCTTGAAGAGTACCTCGGCACCCCGGTGCTGGTCCGGAAACACAGGGCGATTGCCTTGACCGAAGCGGGTGAACGCCTGATGGCACTCGCATCGCCATGGATGGACCGATTGGCGGAATGCAGCGACGCCATCCGCCACAATGAACGTCCCCGCCCTATTACGATTACCGCCTCGTTCGGCGTCACTGCATTGTGGGTGCTACCCAAACTTGCCGCCTATCAGGATGCCAATCCCAACATCGATATCAGGGTTGCGGCGAACAATCGCATCCTGGACCTGAAGCAGGAAGGCATCGATCTTGCAATCCGGTATGCGCGCGAATCCGACGTGCCGCCAGGTGCGGTCAAACTGTTCGGGGAACGTGTCGTTCCGATGGCAAGCAAAGCCGTCGCGGCACGCGCATTCCAGCACCCGCATGCCTTGCTGAACGAAGTGCTGCTCGAGTACGACGAGCCGCTGGCGCGCCCCTGGCTGCGCTGGTCCGAATGGCTTGCGTCCGCCGGCATGGCGGACGCGAAGCCCAAAGCCTTCCTTCATTGCAAC
>NZ_DAIUCO010000007.1:0-45153 GCF_036846085.1 Noviherbaspirillum sp.
GATCAAGCGCTTCGAGCAGATCGTCGGCCGGCCGCTTTATGTATCGGTCAACGTGAGTCCCCGCCAGTTCAGGAATGACCAGTTCCTGGACATCATGGATGAGGCGATTAAGTTGTCCGGAGTCGAAGGCGGGCAACTCCTGCTCGAAATCACCGAAGGCATACTCATGTCCGACCCGGAACATGCGGAAACGTTGCTCAATGCAATGGCCGCACGCAATGTGCGCATTGCCATCGACGATTTCGGCACCGGCTACTCATCGCTCGCCTACCTGAAACGATTCCCGATTGCCACCTTGAAAATCGACCGGGCATTCATCAAGGATCTGCCTGCTTCGGTCAAGGATGTCGCCATTTGCAACGTGGTGCTGAGCCTCGCCAGCCACCTCAATCTGAGCACCGTCGCGGAGGGCGTCGAGAGCGAAGAGCAATTCCACTTTCTGGCCCAGAATGGTTGCGGCCTGATCCAGGGTTACCTTACCGGGCGGCCCCTGCTTCCTGAAGATGTTGTCGAAGTACTTAAAGCAGAGCCGGCTCCGGCCGCGCAATAGCGAGATGAACGTATGAATTCACAAATAGTCGAGCCGGTCAGCGCCGCCAAAACGATGGAATTGTTATGGTCGCGTGTCCGCCAGCGAGGCGACCTGCCCGGTTTTTCCAAGGTGGTGGGCGCCATCATCGGCGCAATGCGCGGCGACGACGACCGTGAGTTCAACATGACCAAGACGGTTCTGTCCGATCCGGCATTGACGCAGCGGGTTCTGCGCCTGGCCAACAGTGCGATGTACTCGGTGTTCGGGCAGGGTATCAACACCGTCTCCAAGGCCGTGATCGTGCTCGGCACGGAGGCAATCGGCCACCTGGCGCTCGGTTTGAAGCTCATCGACGGCCTGTCGACAGCATCGTCCGACTCGGCGGATGCCCGCAAGGAAATGGAAAAGGCGGTGCTCGCCGGCCATATCGCGCGACAGCTCGCGGCCACCGCAAGCACGCGTGATGCCGAGGAAGCCGTGGTTTGCTCCATGCTGCATTCGCTCGGACGCATGATGGTGGCGTTCTATCTGTCGGATCGCTGGCAGCAGATACGGCAGCGCCGGATGTCCGCCGGCATCAGCGAGGAGCAGGCGAGCCGCGATGTATTGGGAATGGAAGTGGATGAAGTCGGCCGACTCGCGGCGCAACATTGGGGATTGCCGGCCGGCCTCATCAGCAGCCTGCAAAGTTTTCCCCCAAGGCCAGTGGGGGAGCCGCTGGACCATACCGATTGGCTTGCCGCCATTTCGACCCTGTCATCGCGTTGCGCAACCCTGCTGTGCGACGGCGACACCGACGACGCGGAGCAATTGATCGAGTTCGCCAGCAGCTATGCCGAAATGCTGGGACTGGAAATTTCCCAGGTGCTGGCGGCGGTGGAGGCCGCGCAAAAAACCGCGGCCGACGAGGACTCGGTGGTCATCCGTCCGCTCAGGCGCACGGCTATCAGCGACAAGTCGTCCGCAAAGCCAGCAGCCGGCAAACCTGCTGATGCGCTGATCACACTAGCCCGCGGCGTGTCGGATATGCGTGGCGCGATGCGCAGTCTCAGCATCGGCCAATTGATGACCATGGCACTGGAAACCGTGCATCAGGGGCTGGGATTCAACCATACAGTCGCATTCTTGCGTAACCAGGAGCAGGCTCAGTATGGCGCCAGGATGGGGTTCGGCGACGGTGTCCAGGAGCTGTTGCCCAAACTGGCGTTCGAAGACGCTTACCAGCCCGATGTGTTTCATGCCGCACTGGCCAACGACAGGATGATTTTTGTCGAAAACGCGCAGGCACCGGCCTTCGTTAATAAGATTCCCCGCTGGTGGAAGGAAGCCTTGCCGGCGGCGCGCAGTTTCGTTGTACTGCCGCTCACCGTGAACCGGCAGCCGGTGGGATTTCTCTATGGCGATTGGGATCTTTCTGCCTCGACCGCGAAAATCGAACCGGCGGAAATCATTCATCTGAACGAACTCAGGGCCATCATCGTTCTGGCAATCGAGCAGCGAAGGCAAGCCGAGCCATCCTGGGCCCGACGGATGCAGTGACCAACGCTTAGACGACGCTTCTTCCCATGGCGGCAATCGTCGCCGCTATTTCTCCTGTTGAAAAAGCAGCCATCTCCGGCCTACCGCTGAAGATGGCTGCTTTGCTGCTGCGATCCCTGTTGATTCCGGTCAAAAATATAATTATGTAAATATTTGTAAATCTTCATTAAAATCGACTCCAACAAAAACGTAACAAAATACTAATAATCGTTGGAGGGAGAAATGCAGGAAATCATCTTCTTGGGTATGACGGTATTGGTCGCAAGCCTGGTCTGGTTTGCATTCAAGCTTCCGGCCACTCCGCGTTTTCGCAGCAAACCGATGCTGGCCGGCCCGTACCTGGAATTCTTTCAAACGCTGCGTTCGGCTCTTCCCGACTATGATGTTTTCCCCCAGGTTGCCTTATCCGCGCTGGTTGACCCGGTTGGCGGGCCGAAGGGGCGGCGCTTCGCGCTCGATTGTATGAATAGCCGGCGCGCCGGCTATGCCGTGTTCGATCAGGATATGCAACTCGTCGCAATCGTCGAACTGAGCCACCGGTCTCGGGCGACGCGCAAGGAGACAGCACTGGACGCCTGTCTTGCCAGGGCAGGCATCAAGACGCTTCGTTTCTATTCCACGCAAATGCCGTCGGAAACGGTTATCCGAAATGCCGTCGATGCGCAACGTTCGAAGATCGTGAACCGCCCGGTTAAACGCACCTTTATGCATATTCCCGCAGAGCGCGGGCGTCTCCGTCAGGCGGCGTGGCCGGACACAGTCAACGCACGGATGTAAAGCCCGCAAACTTCAAATTGGGGTCAGAGCACATTAAATCTATAATGGATGTTGGTTCAAGCTTAGTTCCAACACCATGGCGCGACTTCCCCGACTAGTCATTCCTCATCAGCCTCACCATGTCATTCAGCGTGGCAACGACAGGCAAATAATCTTTCATGCCCCTGAAGATTACGAAGTGTTCTTGCGCTGGATGCGGGAAGCAGCAAGGCAGTTCCATGTACTCATCCACGCATATGTCCTGATGCCTAATCACCTGCATCTTTTGGCAACGCCGGCAGATGACACCGGACTCGCTCGCATGATGCAATGGATAGGGCGATACTACGTCCCATACTTCAACCGCAAATACTTGCGCAGTGGAACCTTGTGGGAAGGTCGCTACAAAGCAACTGTCATCGACTCGGAACGATATTTCATGGTCTGCAGCTGCTACATTGAGCTCAATCCGGTACGCGCTAGCCTCGTCACCATGCCGGACGAATACCCATGGTCAAGCTATATGCACCATATTGGTGCAAAGGTTGATCCCATTATTACTGACCACGCGCTTTATTGGTCTCTTGGAAATACTCCATTCGAACGCGAAGCGGCATACAAGAGCTTGGTTGAGCAAGGAATCACTATCGGCGAAACCCAGGCACTGACGGAAGCGACGCAAAAAGGATGGGCGCTAGGATCGCCAAAATTCAAGCTGCAACTTGAAAAGACAGCGAGTCGCCGAGTGGGTCCAATGAAACGTGGGCGACCGAAAAAGGCTTTGCAAACAGCCAATGCCAGCAAGGATGACTCTGTCCCTATTTAAATTGGTGCAAAAATTCAGGAATAATAAAATAACTCTGACCCCATTTTATTTTTATTGAACTATATTTTGCAGTGCACTATGCTTCGGAATCAACATATTCTGCAGCGGAGAACACTTATGCACGCGCAAGGTCTATACGACCCATCCAACGAACATGACGCTTGCGGCGTCGGTTTTATCGCCCATATCAAGGGCAAGAAGAGTCATTCCATCGTCGAGCAGGGATTGCTGATCCTGAAGAACCTCGACCACCGCGGCGCGGTGGGTGCCGACAAGCTGATGGGCGACGGTGCCGGCATTCTGATCCAGATTCCAGACCAGTATTACCGCGAAGAAATGGCGAAGCAGGGTGTCAACCTGCCACCGCCGGGCGAATATGGTGTCGGCATGGTGTTTCTCCCGAAGGAGAACGCTTCCCGCATCGCATGCGAGCAGGAAATCGAGCGCGCGGTCACGGCGGAAGGCCAGGTTGTCCTCGGCTGGCGTGACGTGCCTGTGGATGTCGACATGCCGATGTCGCCGACCGTGCGCGATAAAGAGCCGGTTATCCGCCAGATTTTCATCGGCCGGGGCCCGGACATCATGGTGACGGATGCCCTCGAGCGCAAGTTGTATGTGATCCGCAAATCGTCCGGTCATGCGATCCAGGCCCTGAATCTCATCCACGGCAAGGAATTTTTCGTGCCGTCGATGTCCGCCCGTACCGTGGTGTACAAGGGCCTGCTGCTGGCGGACCAGGTCGGCGTGTATTACCGCGACCTGCAGGATGCGCGATGCGTTTCCGCGTTGGCGCTCGTTCACCAGCGATTCTCGACCAATACGTTCCCGGAGTGGCCGCTGGCCCACCCGTACCGCCTGATTGCCCATAACGGTGAGATCAATACCGTCAAAGGCAACTTCAACTGGATGCGCGCGCGTGAAGGCGTGATGAAATCCGCCGTGCTCGGCGAAGACCTGCAGAAGCTGTTCCCCTTGATTTATGAAGGCCAGTCGGACACAGCCTGCTTCGATAACGCGCTCGAATTGCTCGTGATGGCCGGCTACCCGGTGGCGCAGGCAATGATGATGATGATTCCGGAAGCATGGGAAAACCATACGCTGATGGATGACAACCGCCGCGCCTTCTATGAGTACCATGCCGCGATGATGGAGCCGTGGGACGGTCCCGCCGCGATGGCCTTCACCGACGGCCGCCATATCGGCGGCACGCTGGATCGCAACGGCCTGCGTCCGGCGCGTTACATCGTCACCGACGATGACCTCGTCGTGATGGCGTCCGAGTCCGGCGTGCTGCCGATTCCCGAGTCAAAAATCATCAAGAAATGGCGTTTGCAGCCGGGAAAGATGTTCCTGATCGACCTCGATGCCGGCCGCATCATCGACGACAAGGAATTGAAGGATACCTACGCCAATGCCAAGCCGTACAAGCAATGGATCGAATCGGTCCGCATCAAGCTCGACGAACTGAAAGCCGAGCCGGTCGCGGCCCTGCCGAGCATTTCGCTGCTCGATCGTCAGCAGGCGTTTGGTTATACGCAGGAAGACCTCAAGTTCCTGATGTCGCCGATGGCCGTGCTGGCCGAGGAGGCAACCGGCTCCATGGGCAATGACTCGCCGCTGGCGGTCATGTCGAACAAGAACAAGACGCTGTACCACTACTTCAAGCAGTTGTTCGCGCAAGTGACCAATCCGCCGATCGACCCGATCCGCGAAGCGATGGTGATGTCGCTGGTTTCCTTCATCGGCCCGAAACCGAACCTGCTGGACACCAATAACATCAACCCGCCGATGCGACTGGAAGTCGCGCAGCCGATCCTCGACTATGCCGACATGGCCAAGCTGCGCAACATCAGCGCACACACCGGCGGCAAGTTCAAGTCGCATGAGCTGAACATCTGCTATCCGGTTGCATGGGGCAAGGAAGGCATCGAGGCCCGCCTTGCATCGCTGTGCGCAAAGGCAGTCGACGCGGTGAAATCCGGCCACAACATCCTGATCATCTCGGACCGCAAGCTGGACGCCGAACAGGTCGCCATCCCGGCATTGCTGGCAACATCCGCGATTCACCTGCATCTCGTCAGCAAGGGCCTGCGCACGTCCACCGGCCTGGTGGTCGAAACCGGTTCCGCCCGCGAGACGCACCACTTCGCCCTGCTGGCCGGCTATGGCGCGGAAGCCATCCATCCATACCTCGCGATGGAAACGCTGACCGAGATGGCCAAGGGCCTGACCGGCGACCTGTCGCCTGAAAAAGCGATCTACAACTTCCAGAAAGCGGTCGGCAAGGGCCTGATGAAGGTGATGTCCAAGATGGGCATCTCGACCTACATGTCGTATTGCGGCGCACAGATCTTCGAAGCCATCGGCCTGAACAAGGCGCTGGTCGACAAGTACTTCAAGGGCACCGCATCGAACGTGGAAGGCATCGGCGTGTTCGAAGTCGCGGAAGAGGCGCTGCGCCTGCACAAGCTCGCCTTCAGCAACGACCCGGTTCTTGCCAATGCACTCGACGCCGGCGGCGAGTACGCCTATCGCGTCCGCGGCGAAGATCACATGTGGACCCCGGATGCAATTGCAAAACTGCAGCATTCGACACGCTCCAACAACTTCAATACCTACAAGGAATACGCGCAGATCATCAATGACCAGTCGAAGCGTCACATGACGCTGCGCGGTCTGTTCGAATTCCGCATCGATCCGTCGAAAGCGATCCCGCTGGATGAAGTCGAATCGGCCAAGGAAATCGTCAAGCGTTTCGCCACTGGCGCCATGTCGCTCGGCTCCATCTCGACCGAGGCCCATGCCACGCTCGCGATCGCGATGAACCGCATCGGCGGCAAATCGAATACCGGCGAGGGCGGCGAGGACGAGAACCGTTATCGCATGGAGCTGAAGGGCATTCCGATCAAGAAGGGCGAAACGCTGGCCACGGTGATCGGCAAGGACCGTATCGAAGTCGACATGCCGCTGCTCGAAGGCGATTCCCTGCGCTCGAAGATCAAGCAGGTCGCCTCGGGCCGTTTCGGCGTCACCACCGAATACCTGACGTCGGCCGACCAGATCCAGATCAAGATGGCGCAGGGCGCGAAGCCGGGCGAGGGCGGTCAGCTTCCGGGGCACAAGGTCTCCGAGTACATCGCGAAGCTGCGTTTCTCGGTGCCGGGCGTGGGCCTCATCTCCCCGCCGCCGCACCACGACATCTATTCGATCGAAGACCTGGCGCAGCTCATCCACGATTTGAAAAACGCCAATCCGCGCGCATCGATCTCGGTCAAGCTGGTGTCGGAAGTTGGCGTCGGCACGGTTGCCGCCGGCGTGGCAAAAGCCAAGTCGGATCACGTCGTCATCGCCGGCCATGACGGCGGCACCGGCGCGTCGCCGCTGTCATCCGTCAAGCATGCCGGCACGCCGTGGGAACTCGGCCTGGCCGAAACGCAGCAGACACTGGTCCTCAACCGCCTGCGCAGCCGCATCCGCGTACAGGCCGACGGCCAGATCAAGACTGGTCGCGACGTCGTGATCGCCGCGTTGCTCGGCGCCGATGAAGTCGGTTTTGCCACCGCGCCGCTGGTCGTGGAAGGCTGCATCATGATGCGCAAGTGCCACCTGAATACCTGTCCGGTCGGCGTTGCGACCCAGGACCCGGTGCTGCGGGCGAAATTCCAGGGCAAACCGGAACACGTGGTGAACTACTTCTTCTTCGTCGCTGAAGAAGCGCGCCAGATCATGGCACAGCTCGGCATCCGCAGCTTCAATGAACTGATCGGCCGCGTCGACTTGCTGGATAAATCCAAAGCCATCTCGCACTGGAAGGCGAAGGGCCTGGACTTCACCCGGATTTTCCATCAGCCCGACATGCCGGCCTCCGAGCCGCGTTACCAGGTGGAAGAGCAGGATCATGGCCTCGAGAAAGCGCTCGATCACAAGTTGATCGCCCAGGCCAGGGCCGCATTGGAAAAAGGCGAGAAGGTTTCATTCATCTCCCCGGTGAAGAACGTCAACCGCACCGTCGGCACGATGCTCTCCGGCGAAGTGGCGAAGAAGTACGGCCACGAAGGCTTGCCCGATGACACCATCCATATCCAGATGCACGGCACTGCGGGCCAGTCGGCCGGCGCTTTCCTTGCACACGGCATCACGATCGACCTCGTGGGCGAGGGCAATGACTATGTCGGCAAGGGATTGTCGGGCGGCCGCATCATCGTGCGCCCGAACACCGAGTTCCGCGGCTGGGCGGTCGACAACATTATCGTCGGCAATACCGTACTGTATGGCGCGATCGCCGGTGAAGCTTTCTTCAACGGCGTTGCCGGTGAACGTTTCGCGGTACGTAACTCCGGCGCCACCGCGGTGGTCGAAGGGACCGGCGATCATGGTTGCGAATACATGACCGGCGGCACAGTCGTCGTCCTTGGCACAACCGGCCGCAACTTCGCAGCCGGCATGTCGGGCGGTATCGCGTATGTCTACGATCCGGACGGCGACTTCGCCAACAAGTGCAATATGGCGATGGTGGCGCTCGACCCGGTTCTGGCAAGTGCCGACCAGGAAGCGAAAGTGAACCGCGCCATCTGGCACAGCGCCAAGCGCAATGGCGACGCGCAGACCGATGAAGCGATCCTCAAGGGCTTGATCGAACGTCACTTCAAGTACACCGGCAGCACCCGTGCCCGCAACCTGCTCGACGACTGGAGCAATGCGCGCGGCAAGTTCGTGAAAGTCTTCCCGACCGAGTACAAGCGGGCGCTTGGCGAGTTGAACGCGGCGGCAAAGGCAAGCGAAAAAGTTGCGGCCTGATCGAAAGCCGGATTAAACGACAAGGCAGGGCGGGCGAGGCGTCCGTCCTGCAAAGAAAAATATTGAAGGAACATCATGGGAAAAGTAACCGGTTTTCTGGAATTTCAGCGCCTGCAAGAAGCGAGTGAAGCGCCCGAGTTGCGCAAGAAGCATTACAAGGAGTTCGTGGTCCACCTCAGCGATGCGGAGGCGAAGGTCCAGGGCGCGCGTTGCATGGATTGCGGCATCCCTTTCTGCAACAGCGGCTGCCCGGTCAACAACATCATTCCGGATTGGAACGATCTGGTCTACAACGGCAACTACAAGGAAGCGCTGGACAACGCGCACTCCACCAACAACTTTCCCGAATTCACCGGCAAGGTCTGCCCGGCGCCGTGCGAGGCTGCCTGCACCTTGGCCTTCAACGACAAGGCGGTCGGCATCAAGTCGATCGAGCACTTCATCGCCGCCAAGGGCTGGGAAAACGGCTGGATCGTGCCACAGCCGCCGGCCGTGAAGACCGGCAAGAAAGTCGCTATCGTCGGCTCGGGCCCCGCAGGCCTCGCAGCGGCACAGCAATTGGCGCGCGTCGGCCACGATGTCACCGTGTTTGAAAAGAACGACCGGATTGGCGGCTTGCTGCGTTACGGTATTCCCGACTTCAAGATGGAAAAGTCGCATATCGACCGCCGCGTCGAGCAGATGAAAGCAGAAGGTGTGACTTTCCGTACCGGCGTGCTGGTGGGCAAGGACTTCCCTGCCAATATCACCAACTGGGCGAAGGAAACCATCTCCGTCGAGCAGATCAACAAGGAATTCGATGCAGTGGTCATCGCCGGCGGTGCGGAAGTGCCGCGTGACCTGCCGGTGCCGGGACGTGAGCTCAAGGGCGTACACTTCGCGATGGAATTCCTGCCGCAGCAGAACAAGGTCAATGCCGGCGACAAGGTGAAGGACCAGATCATGGCCACCGGCAAGCATGTGGTCGTGATCGGCGGCGGCGATACCGGATCCGACTGCGTCGGCACTTCCAATCGCCACGGCGCCGCTTCGGTCGCGCAATTCGAATTGTTGCCGCAGCCTCCGGAAACCGAAAACAAGCCGCTGGTATGGCCCTACTGGCCGACGAAGCTTCGCACCTCGTCTTCCCATGAAGAGGGATGCGAGCGCGATTGGGCGGTCGCGACCAAGCGCCTGGAAGGCAAGAACGGCAAGGTGGAAAAGCTGATCGGTGCCCGTGTCGAATGGAAGGATGGCAAGATGCAGGAAGTGCCGAACTCCGAATTCGAAATGAAGGCCGACCTGGTGCTGCTGGCGATGGGCTTCGTGTCACCGGTGCAAACCGTGCTGGATGCGTTCGGCATCGACAAGGACGCACGCGGCAATGCCAAGGCGACAACCGACGGTGACGGCTGCTACAAAACGTCGGTAGCAAAAGTGTTTGCTGCCGGCGACATGCGCCGTGGCCAGTCGCTCGTCGTGTGGGCGATTCGTGAGGGCCGCCAGTGCGCGCGGGCAGTCGATGAGTTCCTGATGGGAAGCAGCGTCCTGCCTCGCTGATGCGATGGCCTGATGGTTAAAAGGCTAAGTAAGAAGCAGTAAAAGGCGCTTGGGGCGGGAGTCACATCCTGCCCCAAGTCGCGTATGGCCGGAATATGATTGCCGGTTCTGCACTATAATCTGACTTTTGAGTCAGATATATTCGCTGTGCCCAATCTCGTCGAAATCCGCAATCTCCATTTCTCCTATGGTGCACGTCCGATCCTGTCGGGCCTGCAGATGGACTTCCCGCGCGGCAAGGTGGTTGCGGTCATGGGGGGATCGGGTTCGGGCAAGACGACGATTCTCCGGCTGATCGGCGGACAGCTCCGCCAGCAATCCGGCACGGTCAACGTCGACGGCCAGATGGTGCAAAACCTGGGCAACAAGGAGTTATACGGGTTGCGGCGCAAGATGGGCATGCTCTTCCAGCACGGCGCGTTGTTCACCGACCTGACTGTATTCGAAAACGTTGCCTTTCCGCTGCGTGAGCACACCGATTTGCCGGAAGAAATGCTTCGCGACATGGTGTTGATGAAGCTGCATGCGGTCGGCTTGCGCAACGCAGCGCAGCTTAAACCGTCGGAAATTTCCGGCGGCATGGCCAGGCGGGTTGCGCTGGCCAGGGCGATTGCGCTCGATCCGCAATTGATCATGTATGACGAGCCGTTTGCGGGCCTGGACCCGATATCGATGGGCGTGACGGCTAATATCATCCGGCGGCTCAATGATGTGCTCGGCTCCACCTCGATCCTGGTGTCGCACGACGTGAATGAATCGTTTTCCATCGCCGATTATGTGTATTTCCTGTCGCAGGGCAAAATCGTCGCCCACGGTACGCCGGCGGAAATGCGCGGTTCCAGCGACCCCTATGTGAAGCAATTCGTGAATGCGGAACCGGACGGACCGGTACCTTTTCATCAGCCCGGCAAGTCGCTGGCGGAAGACCTCGGATTGGATGGACGATGATCGTCAACACCATTTCCAACCTCGGCCGCTGGGTGCGCGAATCCGTTTCCGGGATCGGTTTTG
Source organism: Noviherbaspirillum sp. (assembly GCF_036846085.1). NCBI lineage: Bacteria > Pseudomonadati > Pseudomonadota > Betaproteobacteria > Burkholderiales > Oxalobacteraceae > Noviherbaspirillum > Noviherbaspirillum sp. Next base: position 11,001 of record NZ_DAIUCO010000007.1, read on the forward strand.
CAACCCGCACGTTCTTTACGCTGGTCGGCTCGTCAGGCGGCTTGCTGCGGCGTCTGCGGCTGGTGACGGACCAGATTCATTTCATCGGTAATTATTCGCTCGTCATCATCGCCGTGTCAGGCCTCTTCGTCGGCTTTGTGCTGGGACTGCAAGGGTATTACACCCTGAACAAATACGGTTCCGAGCAGGCCTTGGGCCTGCTGGTCGCATTGTCGTTGACCCGGGAACTGGGGCCGGTCGTGACCGCGCTGCTGTTCGCGGGACGGGCCGGCACGTCGCTGACCGCGGAAATCGGCTTGATGAAAGCAGGAGAGCAGTTATCCGCCATGGAAATGATGGCGATCGATCCGATGCAGCGTATCATCGCGCCGCGTTTCTGGGCTGGCGTGATCGCCATGCCGATCCTGGCGGCGATCTTCAGCGCGGTGGGTATTCTCGGCGGTTACATTGTCGGCGTCAGAATGATCGGTGTGGACGAAGGCGCATTCTGGTCGCAGATGCAGGCCGGCGTTGATGTCTGGAACGATATCGTGAACGGTGTATTGAAAAGCGTGGTGTTTGGATTTGCAGTCACTTTCATTGCCTTGTATCAAGGCTATGAGGCGAAGCCGACACCTGAAGGCGTTGCCAGGGCGACTACCCGAACGGTCGTGATCGCATCGCTCAGCGTCTTGTGGCTCGATTTCCTGTTGACGGCGCTCATGTTCAACTGACATTGCCGCCGGAACGCAGCGGGATGGGGTAGTGTGTTTTGCAATTTTCTGCCTTGCTCCGACACTAATAAACCAAATTTCCCATATTCAGGGTATGAAGTTATGCAACGAAAATCATTAGACTTATGGGTTGGCCTGTTTGTGCTGCTCGGCGCAGCAGCGCTGTTTTTCCTTGCCATGAAGGCTGGCAACATGAGTTCCATGTCGTTTGCCGACACTTATACGGTAACGACCCGGTTTGACAATATCGGCGGATTGAAGCCGCGTGCGCCGGTCAAGAGTGCCGGCGTGGTGGTGGGCCGGGTTGCGGATATCCGCTTCGACGACAAAAGTTTCAAGGCGCTCGTGACATTGAACCTGGATAGCGGTTACAAATTTCCCAAGGACTCCTCCGCCAAGATCCTCACTTCGGGTTTGCTGGGCGAACAGTACATAGGACTGGAACCAGGCGGTGATATCAATAACCTGGCTGCCGGCGACAGAATCACCATGACACAATCCGCGATCGTTCTGGAAAACCTGATCAGTCAATTTCTCTTCAGCAAAGCCGCGGAAGGAAAGGAAGAAAGCAAATGATGAGTCGCGCTACGCGCATCATTGCATTGGCCTTGATGCTTTTGGTCGCCGGTTGTGCCAGCACGAATCCGAAGGATCCGTTTGAGCAATTCAACCGGGCCATGTTCGAGTTCAACGATGCCGTTGATCAGGCTGCCGTGAAGCCTGCCGCGGAGGTGTACCGCACCGTGCTGCCGTCGTTTGTCCAGACGGGTATCTACAACTTCTTCGGCAACCTTGGTGACGTGTCGACCGCGCTGAACAATTTGTTACAGGGCAAGTTAGCCGACGGTATGTCGGACGTCATGCGCGTTGCGGTCAACACGACATTCGGCCTGGGTGGTCTTCTCGATATCGGTTCCGAAGCCGGCCTGGTCAAGCATAGGGAGGACTTCGGGCAGACACTGGGTGCCTGGGGACTTTCTTCCGGGCCCTATGTCGTACTTCCAGTTCTGGGCTCATCGACATTGCGGGATGTCGGTGCTTTGCCGGTCGACTGGGCAGCGGATCCGTGGCGCTACACGACACCGGTCAATGCCCGCAATACCGGAACGGTACTGCGCATCCTGGATTTGCGTGCTTCGGTGCTGGATGCCTCCAATCTGATCGAAGAAGCAGCGCTGGATCGCTACCAGTTCGTTCGCGATGCCTATATGCAACGGCGCGAAAGCAAGGTGAACGATGGCGAGCTTTCGAAGTCCGTGTATGACGAGGAAGACACGTCGACATCGGGTACGCCTGCGTTCCCGGCGACATCCGGGCAAAGTGGCCAGAAGACACCTTCCGATGCATCCATCTCGCAAAGTCAAAACGACGTCACTGCGCAACCTTCAGTCGCTTCGACAGAGAAACAATAGAATCCATGCAACATTGAAAAACGAGATGACAGACGCCATGTCATCGTAAGTCGGTGATCAACAGTTAACCGTTGACGAGGGTTGATAGAGGTATCAACCTTGATTATGAATAGGAAATTATGAACATCATCAAGACATTTCTAGCAGTATGCGGGCTTGCTATAAGCTCGATGGCTTTCACCGGTACGGCTGCGGCACAGGAAGCACCGGATGTGCTTGTCAAGCGCATCAGTGAAGAAGTGGTTGAAGCAGTCAAGGGTGACAAGGATATTCGCGCCGGCAATCAGAAGCGCATCCTCGATCTGGTCGAAAGCAAAATCCTGCCGCACGTGGATTTTCAGCGCATGACCTCCCTGGCTGCAGGGCGTTACTGGCGTGAAGCCACGCCGGAGCAGCAAAAGCAGCTGACCAATGAGTTCCGCGATCTGCTGGTCTATACCTATTCGGGTGCGATTGCCCAGGTAAGGGATCAGAAACTGGAATTCAGGCCGCTGCGGGCCGATCCGGCCGATACCGAAGTCGAGGTGCGTTCGCAAGTCATGCAGCCGCGTGGCGGCGATCCGATCCAGATCAGCTATCGCTTGGCCAAGTCGCCGAATGGATGGAAGATTTTTGACGTCAATGTCCTGGGTGCATGGCTGGTCGAAACTTACAAAGGCAATTTCGCCTCTGAGATCAGCAAGGGCGGCATCGATGGTCTGATCAAGACACTTGCCGAAAGAAACAAGCGCCTCGCTGCCAGCGCCGCCAAGGGCGGCAAAGCTTCCTGATCATGTTTCGTCCACCCCTGACCTTGACTTCCTCCAACGCTAAGACCGTGTTGGAGGCGGGGCTGCACGCCATTCGGTCAGGGCAATCCACCATCGATATGGCTGGGGTGACAACGGTTGACTCCGCCGCTGTCGCCACCTTGCTGGCCTGGCAGCGCGCCGCTCGCCGCGAAGGCGGGACGCTCACCTTCGTCAATCTGCCGGACAGCTTGCGCAATCTTTCCCAGCTGTATGGCGTCATCGATCTGCTGCATGTTCCAGCGGCTGCGCAAGTCCACGCCGATCTGCATCATCATTGACCATCCGGTCTCTCCCATTGCAATGTGCCCGTTCCGGCTTTCAAGCTGGAAATCCAATATAATCAAGGGTTTCGCCGCTCGGTTGGCCACGCAGGTTATCAGCTGATCAAGCGCTCACGACTTACCCTCCACCGCCCTTAAGCCACCATGGCTGCTCTTGAAATCCAGAATGTCGAAAAACGCTACCAGTCGCTGCAGGCGCTTGGCGATGTTTCGCTCACGATCGAGGAAGGCGAATTCTTCGGTTTGCTTGGCCCCAACGGCGCAGGCAAAACCACGCTGATCTCGATTATTGCAGGGCTGAATCGCGCCGATGCCGGCAAGGTATCGATCCATGGTTTTGACGTCGTACGCGATTATCGTGACGCCCGCAAACGCTTGGGCGTCGTTCCGCAGGAGCTGGTGTTCGACCCGTTCTTCACTGTGCGGGAAACGCTGCGCATGCAATCGGGTTACTTCGGATTGAAGAACAACGATGCATGGATCGACGAGGTGATGGCCAATCTCGATCTGACCAACAAGGCGGACGCCAATATGCGTTCGCTGTCCGGCGGCATGAAGCGCCGGGTGCTGGTGGCGCAGGCGCTGGTGCACAAGCCGCCCGTGATCGTACTGGACGAGCCGACCGCCGGCGTCGATGTGGAACTCCGTCAGACCCTGTGGAAATTCATCACGCGCCTGAACCGCGAGGGCCATACGATCGTTTTGACGACGCACTATCTCGAAGAAGCGCAGGCATTGTGCAACCGCATCGCCATGCTGAAGGGCGGCAGGGTTGTCGCGCTCGATTCCACCTCGGCGCTGATCAAGCGCATTTCCGGTTCACAGCTGGTCGTTCGCCTTGCACGCGGCACCTTGCCCGATGCATTGAAGCCGCTGGTGTCGCATCCGGACGAGCTGATTGCCGGCAATAAATACACCTTGCGCGTCAATGAATATTCCGATGTCGAGCCGATTCTTTCCACCTTGCGACAGTCCGGCGTGGTGATCGACGACATGCAATTACAGCAAGCCGACCTCGAAGACGTGTTCATCCAGATCATGGAGGGCGAAAAATGATCGGCTTCCGGACGCTGTTTTACAAGGAAGTGCTGCGCTTCTGGAAAGTCGCCACGCAAACCATCAGCGCACCGATCCTGACGGCGATGCTGTACCTGTTGATCTTCGGCCACGTGCTGGAGGAGCATGTGCAGGTCTATCCGGATGTGCGCTACACCGCTTTCCTGATTCCGGGACTGGTGATGATGAGCGTGCTGCAGAATTCCTTTGCCAACAGCTCCTCGTCACTGATCCAGTCGAAGATCACCGGCAACCTGGTGTTCGTCCTGCTGCCGCCGCTGTCGCACTGGGAGCTGTTCGGCGCCTACGTCCTGGCATCGGTGGTGCGCGGACTGGCGGTGGGCACAGGGGTGTTCATCATTACTGCATGGTTCGCCGATCTCTCCTTCGTCGCACCATGGTGGATCGTGATATTTGCGCTGCTCGGCGCGGCGATGCTCGGTACGATGGGATTGATCGCCGGTATCTGGGCGGAGAAGTTCGACCAGCTTGCGGCGTTCCAGAATTTTCTTATCATGCCGGCCACATTCCTGTCCGGCGTGTTTTATTCCATCCATTCTTTGCCGCCTTTCTGGCAAACGGTGTCGCACTTCAACCCGTTTTTTTATATGATCGATGGCTTCCGCTACGGCTTCTTCGGCCAGTCGGATGTCAATCCATGGATCAGCTTTTCCATCGTCGGCCTGTTTTTCATGCTGCTGGCGACATTCGCCATACGCATGCTGAAAAACGGCTACAAACTGCGCCACTGAAGCAAGGCATTAAGGAAATCACATCATGCTGCCTACACCCGAGCTTGTTAAAAGCTATATCGCCGCCGGCCTCGATTGCACCCATCTCGACGTGCAGGGCGATGGCCAGCATTTCAATGCGGTCATCGTGTCCAGCGCGTTTGAAGGCAAGCGCCCGATCCAGCGTCACCAGATGGTCTATGCGGCGCTGGGCGACCGCATGCGTGAAGAAATCCATGCGCTGTCGATGAAAACCCTCACCCCGGAAGAATTCCAGAAATAATGGACAAACTACTTATTACCGGCGGCAAGCGCCTGTCGGGCGACATCAGCATCTCCGGCGCCAAGAACGCCGCATTGCCCATCCTCTGCGCAGGCCTGCTGACGGGCGATACCGTCCACTTGTCGAATGTCCCGCTGCTGCAGGACGTGGCGACGATCCTGAAGATTTTGCGCCAGATCGGCCTTCGGGTGGAACAGGACGGCGATCGCATCGCGATGAACGGCGGTGCCATCGATAAACTGGAAGCGCCCTACGAACTGGTGCGCACCATGCGTGCATCCATCCTGGTACTCGGCCCGCTCCTTGCGCGCTTCGGTGAGGCCAAAGTATCGTTGCCCGGCGGCTGCGCGATCGGCTCGCGCCCGGTGGACCAGCATATCAAGGGCCTGCAGGCGATGGGCGCCGAAGTCCATATCGAAGCCGGTTACATTCACGCCAAGGCGAAAAAGCTGAAAGGCACGCGTATCGTGACCGACATGATTACCGTCACCGGCACCGAAAACCTGCTGATGGCAGCGACACTGGCCGAAGGCGAGACCATACTGGAAAACGCCGCGCGCGAACCGGAGGTGACCGACCTTGCCAACCTGCTGGTCGCGATGGGCGCGAAGATCACCGGGATCGGCACCGACCGCCTCGTGATACAGGGTGTCGACGCCCTGCACGGCGCATCGCACAAGGTCATTGCCGACCGTATCGAAACCGGCACTTTCCTCTGCGCGGTAGCGGCCTCCGGCGGCGATGTCACTCTAACCAATGCCCGCAGCGACATCCTCGACGTCGCCCTCGACAAATTGCGCGAAGCCGGCGCGGTCATCACCACCGGTGCCGACTGGATCCGTGTGCAGATGGCGGCACGGCCGAAGGCGGTCAGTTTCCGGACGACCGAATATCCGGGCTTCCCGACCGACATGCAGGCACAATTCATGGCGCTCAACTGCATTGCCGAAGGCGGCAGCCGCGTGACCGAAACCATCTTCGAGAACCGTTTCATGCATGTGCAGGAATTGAACCGCCTCGGTGCCGCGATCGACATTGACGGTCATACCGCCATCGTGCAGGGCGTCGAGCGGTTGGTCGGTGCACCTGTCATGGCAACCGACCTGCGCGCTTCGGCATCGCTGGTGATTGCCGGGCTCGCTGCGCAAGGCGAAACCCTGGTGGACCGGATCTATCACCTGGACCGCGGCTATGACCGCATGGAAGTCAAGCTGTCCGGTGTGGGTGCGGATATCCGGCGGGTCAAGCAATGAGCCAGCAACTGACGCTTGCTCTTTCAAAGGGGCGCATATTCGAAGAAACCATGCCGCTGCTGCAGGCAGCCGGCATTGTCGTCAGCGAGGATCCAGAGACGTCGCGCAAGCTCATCCTGTCGACCAATGATGCCAATGTGCGCGTCATCATCGTGCGCGCGTCCGACGTGCCCACGTATGTGCAATATGGTGCGGCGGATTTCGGCGTGGCCGGCAAGGACGTGCTGCTCGAACATGGCGGCGAAGGCTTGTACCAGCCGATCGACCTCAACATTGCCAAATGCCGCATGTCGGTCGCCGTGCAAGCCGGTTTCGATTACGCCAGTGCGGTGCGCCAGGGTGCGCGCCTGCGGGTTGCCACCAAATATGTGGAAATGGCACGCCAGCATTTCGCGGCCAAAGGTGTGCATGTCGACTTGATCAAGCTGTACGGTTCGATGGAGCTGGCGCCGCTGGTCGGCCTGTCCGACGCGATCGTCGACCTGGTCAGCACCGGCAGTACGCTGCGTGCCAATAATCTGGTTGAAGTGGAGCACATCATGGACATCTCATCGCGTCTGGTCGTCAACCAGGCGGCGTTGAAGCTCAAGCGCGAGCGCCTGCAGCCGATCCTGGAAGCATTTGAAAAAGCATCGAAAGCCGATTGAGAGACATCATGCCCGTTCAGATCCGCAAACTCGATTCCACCGATCCTGACTTCAGGAGCCAACTGTCGGCCCTGCTGGCATTTGAAGCCGCCGAGGACGAAGCCATCGACCAGACGGCGGCGCGCATCCTCGCTGACGTCAAGGCGCGCGGCGACGCCGCCGTGCTCGAATACACCAACCGCTTCGACCGGCTCGGCGCGACCGCTGTTACGGCATTGGAAATCCCGCACGCCGAACTGCAAGCGGCCCTAGAAGGCCTGCCGGCAGCGCGCCGGACGGCATTGCAGACCGCCGCGGATCGTGTACGTGCATACCATGAACGCCAGAAGCAGGAATGCGGCAGCGACGGCTTTACCTACACCGAGGCGGACGGCACCGTATTGGGGCAGAAGGTCACGCCGGTGGACCGGGTCGGCATCTACGTGCCGGGCGGCAAGGCAGCCTATCCATCGTCGGTCCTGATGAATGCCATCCCGGCCAAGGTGGCGGGGGTTCAGGAAATCATCATGGTGGTGCCGACGCCGTCTGGCATGAAGAACGCACTTGTGCTGGCTGCGGCCGCTATCGCCGGCGTCGATCGCGTGTTCACCATCGGCGGCGCCCAGGCGGTTGGCGCGCTGGCGTTCGGAACCGACACCATTCCGGCAGTCGACAAGATCGTCGGGCCGGGCAATGCGTATGTCGCGGCGGCCAAGCGTCGGGTATTCGGCATCGTCGGCATCGACATGATCGCCGGGCCGTCCGAAATCCTGGTGCTGTGCGACGGTACCACCGACCCCGACTGGGTGGCGATGGACCTGTTTTCCCAGGCGGAGCACGATGAACTGGCGCAGTCGATCCTGATCTGTCCCGATGCAGGCTATATCGAACGCGTGCAGGCAAGCATCGACAGGCAACTCGAATCGATGCCGCGCAATGAGGTCATCCGCACATCGCTGACCAACCGCGGTGCGCTCGTCAAGGTGCGTGACATGGCGGAAGCGTGCGACATCGCGAACATGATTGCCGCCGAACACCTCGAAATCTCCGCGGACAATCCCCAGCAATGGGCCGACCGGGTCCGGCATGCCGGCGCGATGTTCCTCGGCCGTTTTTCATCGGAGTCGCTGGGCGATTACTGCGCTGGCCCGAATCATGTGCTGCCTACATCGCGCACCGCGCGCTTCTCGTCGCCGCTCGGCGTTTACGATTTCCAGAAACGGTCAAGCATCATTCATGTGAGCGAAGCCGGCGCGCGGACGCTGGGCAGGATCGCGGCCGAACTCGCCTACGGCGAGGGATTGCAGGCGCACGCCGCATCCGCCGAATACCGGTTGAAATAGCATGCCAACCAGAACCGGCATGGCGAACAACTGGATCGACTGCATATTCCGTGAAGATGCCGTCGCCGGACTTCAACGCATACCGGATGCAAGCGTCGACCTGCTGATCGCCGATCCGCCCTACGGCCTCGGCAAGGACTACGGCAACGATTCCGACAAGCTCGACGCCAAGAACTACCTGGCATGGACCGGACAATGGATTGCCGCCGCGCTGCCGAAACTGAAGCCGAATGCCAGCCTGTATATCTTTCTGACCTGGCGGTACTCGCCGGAAATCTTCGTCATGCTCAAGCAGCACATGACAATGGTGAATGAAATCATCTGGGACCGCAGGGTGCCGTCGATGGGCGGGAGCACGCGCAAGTATTCATCGGTGCACGACACCATCGGGTTTTTCGTCAACGCCAAGGACTATTATTTCGACCTGGACGCGGTGCGTATTCCCTATGATGCCGAGACGAAAAAAGCCCGTTCCCGCTCCATTTTCGTGGGTGCCAAATGGCTGGAAATCGGCTATAACCCGAAGGATGTGTGGAGCGTATCGCGCCTGCACCGCGAGCACCGGGAGCGTGCCGATCATCCAACCCAGAAGCCGCTGGAGATCATCGAGCGCATGGTCAAGGCATCCTGTCCGCCCGGCGGCATCGTGCTCGACCCGTTCATGGGCAGCGGCACCACCGCGGTTGCCGCCAAGCGCTGCGGGCGACATTTCGTCGGCTTCGAACTGAATCCCGATTATTGTGAGCTCATCGACAACCGTTTAAGCGAAACCGATGGCGAGATGAGCAACTCCGCTGCCGCTTGATGTACTTCCAACCTGCCGACACCGCCCATGAACACCCGTAACCTCATCGACACCGTCATTCGTCCGGACATCCTTGCTTTGTCCGCCTATCACGTACCGGACTCCAGTGGCTTCATCAAGCTGGATGCGATGGAAAACCCCTATGTGCTGCCGGCGGACCTGCGCACCGAGTTGGGGCGGCGCCTGGCGGACGTTGCGATGAATCGCTATCCGGTGCCGTCCTATACCGCGTTGAAGGAAAAGATTTGCAGCAGGCTCGGTGTGCCTGCCGGATTCGATGTTGTGCTGGGCAACGGATCGGACGAGTTGATCTCCATGCTGTCGATCGCTTGCGCCAGGCCAGGTGCCAAGGTCCTTGCGCCGGTGCCCGGATTCGTGATGTATGCGATGTCGGCGCAGTTCTCCAGGCTGGCGTTCGTCGGCGTGCCGCTGAACGCAGACTTCACCCTGAACAAGACGGCCATGCTGGACGCGATCGCGCAGCATCGGCCCGCCATTACGTATCTTGCCTATCCGAACAACCCGACCGGCAACCTGTTCGATGCGGACGACATGGCCGACATCATTCGCGCCGTCGGCGATAGCGGCCTGGTCGTGGTGGACGAGGCCTATCAGCCTTTTGCCCAAGCCAGCTTCATGCCGCGACTGGCCGAGTTCCCCAATATGATCGTGATGCGTACCGTGTCCAAGCTCGGCCTGGCAGGCATCCGGCTCGGCTACATGGCTGCCGGTGAAGCATTGCTGACCGAATTTGAAAAAGTGCGCCCGCCCTACAATATCAATGTGCTAACCCAGGCGGCAGCTGAATTCGCGCTGGACCATGTCGCAATCCTGGACGAACAGGCGGCCACGCTGCGTCGTGAAAGAACCGTTCTTGCCGACGCGTTGCACGCCTTGCCGGGTGTGGAAGTCTTCCCATCGGCGTCAAATTTTTTGCTGATTCGCCTGCATCCATCGAAAAATAATCTCAATAATGTTTTCGCTGCATTGTTGGACCGGAAGGTTTTGGTGAAAAATCTCGGTAAAATGCACCCATTGCTGGAAAATTGCTTACGGGTGACCGTGGGTACCCCGGAGGAAAACCGGATTTTTCTCGATGCGCTTGCCGCGTCGCTCGCCCCGTAAATTTTAGTTGCCACTTAACATGCCTACGTCACGCGTTGCAGAGATCACCCGCAATACCAATGAGACGCAGATCCGCGTTGCAATCAATCTCGACGGCACCGGCCAGCAAAAGCTGAACACCGGCGTGCCTTTCCTGGATCACATGCTCGACCAGATTGCGCGGCACGGCCTGATCGACCTCGATATTCACGCCAACGGCGATCTGCACATCGACGCCCACCATACGGTGGAAGACGTCGGCATCACGCTCGGCCAGGCGTTCGCCAAGGCGATCGGCGACAAAAAGGGCATCCGGCGTTACGGGCATGCCTATGTCCCCCTGGACGAGGCCCTGTCCAGGGTGGTCATCGATTTTTCCGGCCGCCCCGGCCTCGAGTTCCATGTGCCATTCAAGCGCTCGATGATCGGCTCTTTCGATGTCGACCTGACGCATGAATTTTTTCAGGGCTTCGTCAATCACGCGCTGGTGACGCTGCACATCGATAATCTGCGCGGCGAAAACGCTCATCATCAATGTGAAACCGTATTCAAGGCATTCGGCCGCGCGCTGCGCATGGCTGCAGAGCTGGATCCACGTTCGGCCGGAACCATTCCATCGACGAAAGGCAGTCTGTAAGCGCCGCACACGCGCGCTGCGACGTCATTGTTAACATGAACAAAATTGTAGTGGTCGATTACGGCATGGGCAATCTGCGCTCCGTTGCGCAGGCACTGCGCCACGTCGCGCCCGAAGCCGACGTCCGGATATCGGGTGAATTGTCGGATATCAAAACCGCCGACAGGCTGGTGCTCCCTGGCCAGGGGGCCATCCCAGATTGCATGCGTTGCCTGCGTGAGTCCGGACTGCAGGAGGCAGTGGTCGAGGCGTCGCGTTCCAAACCCCTGTTCGGCGTCTGCGTCGGCGAACAGCTGCTTTTCGACTGGAGCGAGGAGGGCGATACGCCCGGACTCGGTCTGCTGCCGGGAAAGGTGGTGCGATTCCAGCTCGACGGACAATTGCAAGATGACGGATCGCGTTTTAAAGTACCGCAAATGGGCTGGAACCGGGTCAGGCAATCCGTGACCCATCCGCTCTGGAGTGGCATTCCTGACAACAGCTACTTCTATTTTGTCCATAGTTACTACGCGGTCCCCGGCAATGCCGGGCATACGTTGGGCGAGACAATCTATGGCGCGCCGTTCAGCTCCGTGGTCGGCCGCGATAACATCTTCGCTACGCAGTTTCATCCTGAGAAAAGCGCTGCCGCCGGACTGCAGCTCTACAAGAATTTCGTGCACTGGAAGCCGTAGGCCGATGCACGAAAGTACTTCGAAAACCTGGAAGCCGATCGCCGTTATCCTTAACCTATTTACATATCGAACGTAGCCATGCTGCTCATACCTGCCATCGACATCAAAGACGGTCAATGCGTACGCCTCAAGCAAGGCGACATGGATCAGGCCACCGTGTTTTCCCAGGATCCCGCGGAAATGGCGCGGCACTGGCTGGCACAAGGCGCACGCCGGTTGCACCTGGTGGATCTGAACGGCGCGTTTGCCGGCAAGCCCAAGAATGAATCGGCAGTGAAGGCCATCATCCAGGCGGTCCGGGATTTTGCGATCGACAACGATACGGATGAGATTCCCATCCAGCTCGGTGGCGGCATCCGCGATCTGGACACGATCGAACGCTATCTCGATGACGGACTGTCCTACATCATCATCGGCACCGCCGCGGTCAAGAACCCCGGTTTCCTGCACGATGCCTGCAGCGCCTTCCCGGGCCAGATCATCGTCGGCCTCGACGCCAAGGACGGCAAGGTTGCCACCGATGGATGGAGCAAGCTGTCCGGTCATGAAGTGATCGACCTTGCCAAGAAATTCGAGGACTATGGCTGCGAAGCGATCGTCTATACCGATATCGGCCGTGACGGCATGATGGGCGGCGTGAACATCGACGCCACCGTCAAGCTCGCCCGCAGCATGACCATTCCCGTGATCGCCTCCGGCGGCGTGCATACCATCAAGGATGTCGAGGCACTGTGCGCAGTGCAGGATGAAGGCATCGAGGGTGTCATCTGCGGCCGCTCGATCTATGAAGGTACGCTTGACTTGCGCGTGGCGCAGGATCGGGCCGATGAACTGAGCGGACTGGAAGAGTCGGCCGAAGAAGACGAAGCATGACCCTTGCAAAACGCATCATTCCTTGCCTTGACGTTACCGCGGGTCGCGTGGTCAAGGGCGTCAATTTTCTTGAATTGCGCGATGCCGGCGACCCGGTTGAAATCGCCCGTCGCTATGATGAGCAGGGCGCGGATGAGCTCACATTTCTCGACATCACCGCCACGTCGGATGAGCGCGATCTGATTCTGCCGATCATCGAAGCGGTCGCGTCCCAGGTGTTCATTCCACTGACTGTCGGCGGGGGCGTGCGCTCGGTCAACGATGTGCGCCGGCTGCTGAACGCAGGTGCCGACAAGGTCAGCATCAACAGCGCCGCCATCGCCAATCCCGAGTTTGTCGGCGAGGCGGCGCGCAAGTACGGGTCTCAATGCATCGTCGTGGCGATCGACGCCAAGAAAAGCGGCGACGACAAGTGGGAAGTGTTTACCCATGGCGGCCGCAAGCCGACCGGTCTCGACGTCGTCGAATGGGCAAAAAAAATGGAAAGCCTGGGTGTCGGCGAGATCCTGCTGACCAGCATGGACCGCGACGGAACCAAGATCGGCTTCGACCTTGCATTGACCAGTGCCGTCTCCAATGCGGTCGGCATTCCGGTGATCGCGTCGGGCGGTGTCGGCGGGTTGAAGGACCTGGCCGACGGCATCAAGGTCGGCCGTGCCGACGCGGTGCTGGCGGCCAGCATTTTTCACTACGGCCAGCATACCGTTCAGGAAGCCAAGCAGTTCATGGCGGAGCAGGGCATTGCAATGAGGTTGACATGAGCATCAAGGCGAAATGGCTCAACAAGGTAAAGTGGGATGAAAACGGACTGGTGCCGGTGATTGCACAGGAAGTCGGCACCAATGATGTGCTTATGTTCGCCTGGATGACGCGCGAAGCGTTGTCGAAGACCGTCGAACTGGGAGAGGCCGTCTACTGGAGCCGTTCGCGCAAGAAGCTGTGGCACAAGGGCGAGGAATCCGGTCATGTCCAGAGAGTCCGTGAAATCCGCCTCGATTGCGACGAAGATGTCGTGCTGCTCAAGGTAGAGCAGGTCGATGGTATCGCCTGCCATACCGGGCGTCATTCCTGCTTTTTTCAGGTCTTCGAGGGATCGGCCGAAAGCGGCGACTGGAATGCCGTCGAGCCGGTATTGAAAGACCCCCAGAGCATTTACAAGCCTTAAGCGGGTCCCACCCGCTCCATCACAGACAAGGACTCGGCGGGTGGGACCCGCCTCAATGTATGAGCGACACCTTACAACGCCTGGCTGACATCATCGAATCCCGCAAGCCCGCCAATGGTGGCGATCCGGACAAATCCTATGTTGCCCGCCTGTTTTCCAAAGGTGACGATGCCATCCTGAAAAAGATTGGCGAGGAAGCTACCGAAACTGTCATGGCGGCGAAGGACGTCCGCGCAGGCGGCGATAAATCCAAAGTGCTCTATGAGTGCGCCGATCTGTGGTTTCATTCCCTGATCATGCTCGCGCAGTTCGACCTGACGCCCGGGGACGTGCTGGAAGAGCTGGCGCGGCGTGAAGGCATGTCGGGACTGGAAGAAAAAGCGAATCGCAAGATGATTGAACGTGAAAAAAACGGCATGTAACGGTTGCAGCCTGTCCGCGCGTTGGGTCAATGAAGTCATTCTTTACTGAAAGCAATGAGAATAAATGGATAACTGTCTTTTTTGCAAAATTGCCGCCAAGCAGATTCCGTCCAAGCTGATTTATGAAGATGATGATGTAATGGCGTTCCATGACATCAATCCCGCCGCCCCAGTGCATTTTTTAATCATTCCGAAACAACATGTTGGTACACTGGCCGATTGCAATGAAAGCCAGGCGGCATTGCTGGGGAAAATGATGCTGCTGGCGCCGAAGCTGGCAAACGAGCAAGGATGTGGCTATGTCGCCGGCGCGAATGGTGCTATCGGTACGGGCGGATTCAAGACGCTGTTCAATACCGGACCTGACGGCGGTCAGGAGGTGTACCATCTCCACTTACACGTCATTGGTGGGCCGCGTCCCTGGCGCGGGCAACACTAACCCATCCGACATATCAAGTTAAATTTATTTCCAGGGCGCTACTGTCCTGCAAGGAGAACAAAATGGGTTCATTTAGTGTTTGGCACTGGCTGATCGTGCTCGTCATCATCATGCTGGTCTTCGGAACCAAGAAGATCGGCAACATGGGGTCCGACCTTGGCAAGGCGGTCAAGGGCTTCAAGGATGGCGTCAAGGGTGACGACGAGAAAACCGGCGGCGCTACCAACGCCGCCCCTTCGCAAGTCGCGGACAAGGCGACCATCGACATCGATGCGAAAGAGAAGACCAAGAGCTGATGTATCCGTTTCTGAAGGTCGCGTTGCCAAGGGTTGCTAACCTCAGGATGCTTGGGCGAACTGCATCATGATCGATATCGGACTTACCAAGATCGCGATGATCGGCGTCGTGGCGCTGGTCGTCATCGGGCCGGAGAAGCTCCCCAGAGTAGCCCGCATGGCCGGTTCATTGTTCGGCCGGGCGCAGCGCTACATCAACGATGTCAAGTCCGAGGTCAGCCGCGAAATCGAGCTCGAGGAACTGCGCAAGATGCAGAAGGACATGCAGGAAGCGGCAAGCGACGTCGAGCAAAGCGTCGCAAAGAATATGTCCGAGGCGCAGGACAGCTTCAGCACAACCTGGAATGACGACAATTCCGCCGGTCTTTCGAATCCCTTGATGGAGCCGTCGACACCGGATCCGTCGGTTGTGAAGGCGAAAGACTTCCGTCGCAAGAAACTTGCACGGACATCCGCCATCCCGTCCTGGTACAAGCGGCAAAGCGGCCATAAGACGCGTGTTATTTCCGGCGCCGCACGGGTTGCGAAGTATCGCCCCGCCGGCACCACCCGAAAATTCTTTCATTAAATGATCGACGATCAACAAGCCACGGGTGCTAGCGACACCTTCATTTCGCACCTGGTGGAGTTGCGCAACCGGGTCATGAAGGCGTCAGCCGCGCTGCTGCTCGTTTTCCTGTGCCTGATGCCGTGGGCGGGAAGTATTTACGATCTGCTCGCCTACCCGATGATGACGGCCTTGCCGGCAGGCAGCAAAATGATTGCCACCGGTGTAATCACGCCATTCCTGATCCCGGTGAAAGTTACCTTGCTGGTTGCCTTTCTCATCGCACTGCCGGTCATCCTTTACCAGGCGTGGGCATTCATCGCACCCGGCCTGTACGCACACGAGAAGAAGCTGGTTGCGCCGCTGGTTGTCTCGTCATCGATCCTGTTCATTGCCGGCGTTGCCTTCTGTTATTTCTTCGTGTTCGGCGTGGTGTTCAAGTTCGTCAATGAATTCGCACCGAAATCGGTGTCGGTGGCGCCGGATATCGATAGCTACTTCAGCTTTGTCATGACGATGTTTATCGCCTTCGGCGTCACCTTCGAAGTGCCGATCGTGGTCATCGTGCTGGTACGCATGGGCCTGGTCACCGTAGAGAAGCTGAAAGAGATTCGGCCTTACGTCATTGTCGGCGCGTTCGTCATTGCCGCCATCGTGACACCGCCTGATGTGATGAGCCAACTGCTGCTGGCGATTCCCCTGTGCCTGTTGTATGAAGTGGGCATATGGATTGCCCCTTTCTTTGCGCGGGTAACGCGAGCGCCGGAAGAACAGACCGATCTGACGGCCTGAGAAAAGCGGCGGTTCAAGTCACCTGGCGTAACCAGGTGACGAGCGGATAGGCATCCTTGAATGTTGCAGCGAGTTGCTTGTTCAAGTCGGCAGGCGAATTCTTTTTCAAGCCGACTTCGTTCCAGACGATGAAGCTTTTCAGCTTTACATATTCCGCATGTGGCCCATCGGCCTCGAATCCCTTCGGTGGTCGTATGAGCTTGCCTTCCTGCTGCAAATCACCAAAGGTCTCCCGCAGCTTCCGGTTTTTCAGCATCTTGCTGAATCCTGCCGGGTCTGCAATGACTTGCTGACGAATCGCACGGAGCCGCTCCGGCGGCGGCATGTATTCCCCGCCAGCGATCAGCAGTTTGCCATCGGCATCGATATGAAAATAATAGGCGGGACCACCGCCCTGGCTCGGCTTTTTCAGCCCGCTGGCAGTGATTGCCGCCGAGAAGGTCGTCTTGTAGGGGATCTTCTCCCGCGAAAAGCGCATGTCGCGATTAATCCGGAATAACGCCTTCTTCGGATTGCAGCCGGCGACGTCGGGATCGAATTTACTGAGGTCCGCAATCAGGCGGATAACCACATCAAGAAATTCGGCGCGCAGGATGTCGTAACGCGGCTTGTTCATTACAAACCACGCACGGTTATTGTTTTCCGATAGCTCCCCTAGGAATTGGATCAGGTCACGTACGTGCATGCTTACCGCTCTTCATTGCTGACTTCCCGCCGCGGCTTGGGGCGTTTGCCTACCACCACCTCGACATTCGATTCCTGATTCCGGCGCAGCACCGTCATTTTCGCCTTGTTGCCCGGCTTCAGCTGCGCAATGATATTCAGCATCTCGGTGGTGTCATTGATTGCTTTGCCTTCCACCGCGAGCAGAATGTCGCCCGGCCGCATCCCGGCCTTGTCCGCCGGACCGCCCTTGAGGACGCCCGCGATGATCGCTCCCGATTTCCGTGTCAGGCCAAAACTTTCCGCCAGTTCAGGCGTAATGTCCTGCGGTTCGACACCAATCCATCCGCGAACTTTTTGGCCCGTGGCGATGATCGACTCCATCACATCCTTGACCGTCGTGACCGGAATGGCAAACCCGATGCCGAGCGACCCCCCGCTGCGGGAGTAGATTGCCGTATTGATGCCAAGCAGATTGCCGTTGGTATCAATGAGCGCGCCGCCGGAATTGCCTGGATTGATCGCGGCATCGGTCTGGATGAAATTTTCGAATGTGTTGATGCCGAGATGGCTGCGACCGAGCGCCGAAATAATGCCCATGGTGACGGTCTGCCCAACGCCGAAAGGATTGCCAATGGCCAGCACCACGTCACCGACCATGGCCTGATCGACATTGCCAAGCGTGATCGCCGGCAGATCCTTCATGTTGATCTTGATGACGGCAAGGTCAGTCTCCGGGTCCGTACCGACCAGCTTGGCGACCGCCTTGCGGCCGTCTGCAAAAGCCACCTCGATTTCATCGGCGGTTTCGACGACATGGTTATTGGTTAGGACATACCCTTCCGGGCTGACAACCACGCCGGAGCCGAGGCTGAACTGCTTGTCTTCCTGCTGGTCGCCGAAGAATTTGCGAAACAGCGGATCGTCCATGAATGGATGGGCGGGCTGACGTGAGCCCTTGGTGGTGTAGATATTTACCACTGCGGGCATGGCGCGTTTCGCGGCATTGCGATATGAGCCTTGGGCTGGCAATTGGCCCGTCGGCGCTTCCAGCATCGGCACCGATGAATTGCTGCGCACCGCAGGAGCAGTCCCCATTATGCCGGCAGCCCATTCCGGCTTGAGGCTCGCTACAATGAACCAAATCGCCAGACCGACGGTGACGGTTTGCGCAAACAATAGCCAAAGACGTTGCATATTAGGTGTAAAAATGGATCGAAAATCAGTGGGCAGGGCTGAATTGGCCGAATATTTGGGGCAAGCGCTTGATATTAACCGTTTTCGCGACTATTGCCCAAACGGCTTGCAGGTGGAAGGGCGTGATCGGATCACTACTCTTGTCACCGGCGTCACCGCCAGCCTGGCCTTGATCGAAGCGGCATTGGATGTCGGCGCCGATGCCATTCTCGTCCATCACGGTTATTTCTGGCGCGGCGAAGACCAGCGTATTGTCGGCATGCGTCAGCGGCGCCTGAAATCCTTGCTGATCCATGACATCAGTCTGTTCGCCTACCATTTGCCATTGGATATGCATGTCGATTTCGGCAACAACGCTCAATTGGCGCGCCAGTTGGGCTTCACGCCGGACGGGCGATTCGGGGAAAACGAGCTGGGCTGGCTGGGTGTCGCCAGCGCCGATGTCCGTAGCGTAGGCGAATTGGCCCTGCTTGTCGAAAAACGCCTTCAGCGCCGACCGCTGCTTGTCGGGGATCCGGCGCAACCCTTGGGTCGAATCGGCTGGTGTACTGGTGCGGCGCAAAACATGATCGGTGAAGCAATCGAGGCCGGCGCGACCGTTTACCTCAGTGGCGAAATATCGGAACCGACGGTCCATCTATCCCGTGAATCAGGCACTTCTTATCTCGCCTGCGGTCACCACGCCACGGAGCGTTACGGTGTGCAGGCATTGGGAGAGCATATCGCTGAAAAGTTCAATATCATGCATCGTTTCATCGATATCGATAATCCGGCTTGATCCTTTACCTTTACTGCTTTGTGCCCGATAGTTGGTTAAATTCTCTATATCATAGTAGGGGAATGGAATTTGCCGGTAAGGAATAAAACATGTTGGAAGAAACGCCGCGGGACCGGGTTCGCGTAGTCATCGTCGAGGATGACGCCGTCACGCGCAAATCCCTGTCGTTAGCAATCGAAGCCGCGCCCGAACTTAGTTTGCTGGCTGCATTCGATAACGTCAGGTCCGCCTTAACCTTTCTGGATGCGCACAAGATCGATGTGTTGATGACTGACCTCGGTCTGCCGGACGGATCCGGGATTGAACTGATTCACGCCTGCGTAAGGCTGCATCCGGAAGCCGACATCATGGTCGTGACCGTATCGAGTGACGAAGCCAATGTGCTCGCGTGCATCGAGGCTGGCGCATCGGGCTACATGCTGAAGGATGCAGGCCGGATCGACGCTGCGCGGGCCGTACTGGATCTGCGTGCCGGCGGCGCACCGATGAGCCTTGCAATCGCCCGTATGGTACTTGCGAAGGTGCGGAATGTGAAAAAGAACCAGGCAGCAGTAGTGGAAAACGCCGTTACCAGCCTGACAAAGCGCGAAGCAGCGATTCTTGACTTGATCGCCCAGGGGGAGAGTTATGGCGATGTGGCCAAGATACTATCGGTTTCGGTCGGGACGGTCCAAACGCATATCAAAAACATCTATGGGAAGCTTGCCGTGCATTCGCGCGGCGAGGCGGTTTTTGAGGCCCACCGGCGTGGCTTGCTTCAGCTTGGTCCTTCCAAAGGCAAAAAGCTCTAGCATCATCCAGACCAAGCGTGTCCGGAAAATCTTCAGGAAAGGACTTATTTGCGTAGCGAGTCACGAATTTCACGCAAAAGAACAATTTCTTCCGGAGTGGGCGCCGCTGCGGGTTCCGGATCTTTTCGCTTGGCCTTGTTCAAGATCCGCACCATCTGAAAAATGATGAAAGCCAATATAAGGAAGTTCAGCAAAATCGTAATGAAGTTTCCGTAAGCAAAGACAGCTCCAGCCTTTTTGGCTTCCACTAGCGTGAGATGCGTCCCTTGGTCATTCAAAGGCAGATAGTAATTCGTGAAATCAAGTCCGCCGATGATTCTGCCTGCGACCGGCATGATGATGTCCTGTACAAGGGAATCCACAATCTTTGCAAACGCCGTGCCAATGATCACGCCGATCGCAAGATCAATCACATTCCCCTTGATGGCAAAAGCCTTGAATTCCTGCAGCATTCCCATGCAACCTCCTGAAAATAAACAATAAACCGGTCAAGTAAATGCAAAGCGTATTCCATACATGCTGCATGATACGGTACTAAACTTGACGTTTTATCGCAAATCGCCTTCCTCTTTGTCTAAAAGTTCCCTGAAATTCCGAACGATGGTATGGATTAGCTTCAATTCATGCCCAGCGTCCGTTATAATCTAAGGTTGCTAGAAGTTTCGTACAGATTTCGCATTTTGACTGATTGGGGTTGGTATGAGTAACGAAAAGCAGGTCGACTCCGGTCGACGTGGCTTGCTCGTCGCTACGTGTGCGGCGGGCGGTGTGGCTGGATTGGCCACTGCAGGAGCTTTTGTGTCCACTTTCCAGCCGTCCGAGCGCGCCAAGGCAGCCGGCGCGCCGGTGGAAGTCGATATTGCCGGCCTTGCGCCGGGAGAGCTGAGAACCGTTGAGTGGCGCGGCAAACCGGTCTGGATTTTGAAGCGCTCGCCAGAAATGGTGGCATCGCTGAAGAGCATCGAGTCAAAGCTTGCTGACCCGAACTCGGAGCGCAATCCCGCCGAGTTGACGCCTGAATATGCCCGAAATGAATACCGTTCGCGCAAGCCGGATCTGCTGGTTGCCGTCGGTATTTGTTCTCATTTGGGATGCTCGCCGATCACCAAGCTTCAGCCTGGGGCGCAGCCTTCGCTGCCGGATGACTGGGCGGGTGGCTTCCTGTGTCCTTGTCATGGTTCAACCTTCGATCTCGCAGGCCGTGTTTATCAAAACGTGCCGGCTCCGGATAACCTGCAGGTTCCACCGTACATGTATGTGGGCGACACCAAGCTGGTCATTGGCAAAGACGAGAAAGGCGAAGCGTAATCATGGCGACACCACAGCAAAGACAACCCGGTACGCCTGTTCCGCTGCCGAATCGGGCGATCAACTGGATCGATGAGCGTTTCCCGCTGTCGTCGACCTGGCGTGCGCACATCTCCGAATACTATGCGCCGAAAAATTTCAACTTCTGGTACATGTTCGGCTCGCTCGCACTTTTGGTGCTGGTGATTCAAATCGTGACCGGCATTTTCTTGGTCATGCACTACAAGCCGGACGCTAACCTTGCATTCGCATCGGTGGAATACATCATGCGCGATGTGCCATGGGGTTGGCTGGTAAGGTACATGCATTCCACAGGCGCTTCGGCATTCTTCGTTGTGGTTTATCTGCACATGCTGAAGAGCCTGCTGTACGGTTCCTACCGCAAGCCGCGCGAACTGCTGTGGTTATTCGGCGTGGGAATCTTCCTGTGCTTGATGGCCGAGGCATTCTTCGGCTACCTGCTGCCATGGGGGCAGATGTCGTTCTGGGGCGCGCAGGTTATCGTCAACCTGTTCGGTGCGATTCCTTTCATCGGTCCGGATCTGTCGCTGTGGATTCGTGGTGACTATGTCGTGTCCGATGCAACGCTGAACCGGTTCTTTGCATTCCACGTGATTGCAATCCCATTGGTTTTGCTGGGCCTGGTTGCCGCACACATTGTGGCGCTGCATGAAGTCGGATCAAACAACCCTGACGGCATTGAAATCAAGGCCAAGAAGGACGCGAATGGTGTACCGCTCGATGGTATTCCGTTCCATCCGTACTACACGGTTCACGATATCTTCGGCGTATCGATTTTCCTCATCGTATTCAGCGCAGTGATCTTTTTTGCGCCGGAGATGGGCGGATACTTCCTCGAGTACAACAACTTTATTCCAGCGGATCCGTTAAAGACACCGCCGCACATTGCTCCGGTTTGGTATTTCACCCCGTTCTACTCCATTCTGCGTGCGACCACGACGCAATTCATGTATGCATTGGCTGTAGGCACACTGGCCTATGTCGCGCTGATCGTACTGAAGTCGCGTTTGAGTGCCTTGTGGAAGATGATCGCATTGGTCGGCGGAGTGGTGGCTGTCATTGCCATGTTCGTTTTCGATCCGAAGTTCTGGGGTGTTGTGCTGATGGGCGTTTCGGTGCTGATTCTGGCCGGCATGCCCTGGTTTGATCATTCTCCAGCCAGATCGATACGTTATCGTCCGACCTGGCACAAATACGTCTACGCATTGTTCGGCATCGCATTCGTGATTCTCGGCTATCTCGGCATTTTGCCGCCGACCACGGTAGGCACCTTGGTATCGCAGATCTGCACCTTCATCTATTTCGGCTTCTTCCTGCTGATGCCATGGTGGAGCACCATGGGACGCTTCAAGCCGGTGCCGGACCGCGTCACATTTGAGCCGCATTAAGCCGCAAAGGAATAAGAGAACATGAAATTGCTGAAAAAACTGATCGCGGCAATCGCTTTCGTCCCCGCGCTGGCTTTCGCGGCGGGAGAAGGTGCTGCGCTCGACCATGTGCAGAACCGCACCAATGATCTGATCGCGTTGCAGAACGGCGCAAAATTGTTTGTGAACTATTGCCTTAACTGCCATTCTGCTTCCGCGATGCGTTATAACCGCCTCCAGGATATTGGTCTGACAGAAGAGCAGATCAGGAACAATCTGCTGTTTACGAGTGACAAGGTGGGCGACCTCATGCAGGTGTCGATGTCTGCAAAGGACGCGAAGAACTGGTTCGGTGCAGTTCCGCCGGACTTGTCGGTGATAGCGCGCTCGAAGGCTTCCGGTGATGGTTCCGGAGCCGACTATCTCTATACCTATCTGCGTACTTTCTATAAAGACGATTCCCGCCCGACCGGCTGGAATAACCTTGTATTCCCCAACGTAGGTATGCCGCACGTCATGTGGGAGTTGCAGGGCATTCGAAGTGCCAAGTTTGTCGATGAAAAAGATCCGCATGATCCAAACAAGACCGTGCACAAGTTTGCAGGTTTCGAACAGGTCACACCCGGAAAAATGACGTCGCTGGAGTTTGATAACGCGATGACCGACTTGGTTGCTTATCTTGACTGGATGAGCGAACCGATGCAGAACACGCGACGTCGCCTTGGAGTGTGGGTGCTGTTGTTCCTCGGAGGTTTCCTGTTGCTGACGTGGCGTTTGAACGCTTCGTATTGGAAAGACATCAAGTAAGGTATTTGCCCGAAGTGCGGGTATAAGTTTTGGGGTGAGCCGTATCACGTCTCACCCCCTTTGTTTCTAAGGAACTACAAACATGATGGTTCTCTATTCAGGTACGACCTGTCCATTTTCCCAACGTTGCCGTCTCGTATTGTTCGAAAAGGGCATGGATTTCGAAATCCGTGATGTCGACCTGTTCAACAAGCCGGAGGATATTTCGGTCATGAACCCGTACGGGCAGGTCCCGATTCTGGTCGAACGTGATCTTATCCTGTATGAATCCAATATCATCAATGAATACATTGATGAGCGTTTTCCTCATCCGCAGTTGATGCCCGCAGATCCGTTGATGCGGGCACGTGCTCGACTAATGCTCTTCAATTTCGAAAAGGAATTGTTCATTCACGTCCATGCGCTGGAAAATGATAAATCGAAGGGCGCTGAAAAAACGCATGAGAAAGCACGAGCGGAAATTCGCGATCGCCTGACAACTCTCGCACCGTTGTTCCTGAAAAACAAATACATGCTGGGCGATGAATTTTCGATGCTGGACGTTGCGGTTGCGCCATTGCTGTGGCGTTTGGATCACTACGGCATTGAGCTGTCGAAAACAGCGGCACCTTTGATGAAATATGCGGAGCGGATTTTTTCCCGTCCTGCGTACATCGAAGCTCTTACGCCATCCGAGAAAGTAATGCGGCGCTGATAGACAGTTGCACAGGCGCGTTGGTCGGAGCTTGAGCTTGCTGGAAGAGATCAGACGTTCAAGACACTGACGCGTCAACCGGACATTAGAACCATGCCTGAGATTTCTACAAAGCCGTATCTCTTGAGGGCAATTTATGAGTGGTGTACCGACAACGGTTACACCCCCTATCTTGCCGTCATGGTGGATGCGCAAACTCGCGTTCCGCGCGAGTTCGTCAAGAATGGTGAGATTGTTCTCAATATTAGTTTTACGGCGACAAGCGGCCTGAAAATGGACAACACGCTGATCAGCTTTAATGCGCGCTTCGGTGGGGTGTCGCGTGAAATATCGGTGCCTGTCGAAAATGTTGTCGCTATCTATGCGCGAGAGAACGGGCAAGGCATGGCGTTCGAAGTGTCACCGTTACCGGCAAGAGATGGCGACACATCAACATCGAAAGAGGAAGAGGCAGCAGTTCCTGCATTAACAGCGGTTCCATCTTCCAGCAATGAGGCAGTAGAGGATTCCGTTTCGTCAACCGATGAAAATAATGATCCCGAACCACCAAAAAAAGGCGGAAGACCTACACTAACTCGCATCAAATAAAGTACAATATTGTTCTTCAAGTTTCGCCGGCTTAGCTCATTTGGTAGAGCAGTTGACTTGTAATCATCAGGTGGCCAGTTCGAATCCGGCAGCCGGCACCAGCTAAAAAGCCCATGATCATATGATCATGGGCTTTTTTCTTTTGGGACATGTTGTCGCTGGCATCGCCCGACAATGCAGATTCAACCTTCAGTCATTCACCTTCATGCCGTTCCAACGAGGCGTAAGCGCATGCTCTATAGCAAACAAATCGAGAATGCGTCCAACAGTATGGTCAACCATTTCGGAAATTGTTTGTGGCCGCTGATAGAATCCCGGCAAGGGCGGGTAGATGATGCCGCCCATCTCGGTAACGGCGACCATGTTGCGAAGGTGAGCCAGGTTGAATGGGGTTTCCCGAACCATCAATACCAGCCGGCGACGCTCCTTGAGAGTCACATCGGCAGCTCGGGTAATCAGATTATCGGAAAAACCATGCGCCACGCCGGCAAGCGTTTTCATCGAGCAGGGGGCGATAATCATTCCGTCGGACTGGAAGGAGCCGCTGGCGATCGATGCCCCGACATCGCGAACATGGTGGACGACATGTGCCAGGAGCTCGACGTCCTTGCGACTCATGCCGAGCTCTTGATGAAGATTCAGTACGCCCGCATCCGAGACCATCAGATGCGTTTCCGCATCAGGCAGATTGCGCAGTACCTGCAGTAACCGTACTCCATAGACGGCGCCAGTGGCGCCGGTGATTGCGATTACCAGCCGTTTTGGCGTGGGCATGGGATGGAAAATACGGTGTGGGCGCGCGATGCCGTCAGGACTTCAGCAAGCTTTGCAGCTCGCCGGATTCGAACATTTCGCTCATGATGTCTGAGCCGCCGACGAATTCCCCTTTGACATACAACTGAGGAATGGTCGGCCAGTTCGAGTATTCCTTGATGCCTTGTCGTACGTCCTGGTCCTCCAGAACATTCACCGTGACGATGTTCTCCACACCGCACGACTTCAAAATTTGAATTGCGCGACCGGAAAATCCGCATTGGGGAAACTGTGCGCTCCCTTTCATGAACAGCACAACCGGATTTTGGGTAACGGTATCTTTGATCCACTCTTTAACGTCGCTCATGGCACCACTCTCGAAAGGTTCAGAATACGGTCATTATATGAAAAAGCGGCTGCTGGTGTTCGCCCGGCCGGCCGCGTTCGACATATTCCATCAGGCCTTCAGCTTGGCGAACGCAGCCGCCATTGCACTGTTCGGGGCGGATTGCTGTGGACGCTGCTGATGCTGTGACAGGCGCCGGGCATCGGTGCGGTCGCCGCGTTGCTCAGGTTTGGCACCAGACTGCTGAGGCGAATCCGAGAGCCGCATCGTCAGGGCGATGCGCTTGCGCTTTTCATCCACTTCAAGCACCTTCACCTTGACCACCTGTCCGGCCTTGACCACCGTATGCGGGTCGCGGACAAAGGTGTTCGATAAAGCCGAAATGTGGACCAGCCCATCCTGGTGCACACCAATGTCCACAAAAGCGCCAAAGGCGGCAACATTGGTCACCACGCCTTCCAATATCATGTCTGGCCGCAAGTCCTTGATGTCTTCGACACCATCCTTGAACGTTGCCGTCGTGAACGCCGGGCGCGGGTCGCGGCCTGGCTTTTCCAGTTCCTTCAGGATATCCGACACCGTTGGTACACCGAATTTATCGTCAGCATACTTGGCTGGATTCAGCGACTGCAGCAGCTTGGTGTCGCCGATGACGCCTTTCACGTCCTTGTTGATATCAGCGAGGATTTTTTGCACGACCGGATACGATTCCGGATGGACAGCAGACGCATCCAGGGGATTTTCGCCCGCCATGACGCGAAGAAAGCCGGCCGCCTGTTCAAATGTCTTTTCGCCCAGACGAGGTACCGACCGCAGTGCCGTGCGCGAGGTGAACATGCCGTTCGTGTCACGATACGTCACGATGCTTTGCGCCACACTGCTGGTGAGGCCGGAAACCCGTGCCAGCAATGGAGCGGATGCGGTGTTCACATCGACACCGACCGCGTTGACGCAATCCTCAACCACCGCATCAAGGGATCGGGCCAACTGTGTCTGTCCGACGTCATGTTGATATTGTCCGACGCCGATCGATTTCGGATCGATTTTCACCAGTTCCGCCAACGGATCCTGCAGCCGTCGCGCAATCGATACGGCGCCGCGAAGCGATACATCAAGCTCAGGTAATTCGCGCGATGCGAATTCCGATGCCGAATAGACCGATGCGCCGGCTTCTGAGACAACAATCTTGGTCAATTTCAATTCCGGGCGCAGCTTGATCAAATCCTGCGCTAACTTGTCCGTCTCGCGCGAGGCGGTGCCATTGCCGATCGAGATCAGCGCGACATTGTGTTTCTGGGCCAGCTGCGCAAGCGTATGCAGCGAACCGTCCCAATCGTTTCTTGGCTGATGAGGATAGATGGTGGTCGTGTCGACCACTTTGCCAGTCGCGTCCACGACCGCGACCTTGACGCCGGTCCGCAATCCGGGATCGAGGCCCATCGTGGCGCGCGGGCCGGCAGGCGCCGCCAGCAGCAGGTCCTTGAGATTGCGGGCGAAGACATTGATCGCCTCCACCTCCGCGCGTTCGCGCAGGCCGGTCATCAATTCGGTTTCAAGGTGCATGAACACTTTCACCCGCCACGTCCAGCGTACCGTATCGGCGAGCCATTTGTCGGCCGGGCGGCCTTGGTTGCTGATGCCGAAGCGGACTGCAATTCGGCCTTCGCACGGATTATGCGGCGCATCCCATTTCGGCTTTTCCTCTTCCGTATCCAGTCGCAATGAAACGTTCAGGATCTCTTCACGCCTGCCGCGGAACAGCGCCAGGGCGCGATGCGAAGGGATAGTGCGGATCGCCTCGGTGTAGTCGAAATAATCAGCAAACTTTGCGCCGGCTTCCTGCTTGCCTTCGATGACCTTCGACTCCACCACGCCATGCTCGGTCAGATAATCACGCAGCGTTTGCAGCAGGTTCGCGTCTTCGGAAAACCGCTCCATCAGGATCTGGCGTGCCCCGTCCAGTGCCGCCTTTGCATCGGGCACGCCGGGATTGTCGCCGTTGTCCGAAGTGAATGCCGGTTTCAGATACTTGCCCGCTTCCTCGTCCGGGTTCAGTTGCGGGTTGGCGAGAAGGGCATCCGCCAGTGGAGCCAGGCCCGCTTCCGCGGCAATCTGTGCCTTGGTGCGACGCTTTGGCTTGTAGGGCAGGTAAAGGTCTTCGAGCCGTGTCTTGTCCTCCGCATGCGTTATCGCATCGAGCAGCTCCGGCGTCATTTTTCCCTGTTCCTGGATCGACGCAATGATGGCCGTGCGGCGATCTTCCAGTTCCCGCAAATAACGTAACCGCTCTTCCAGCAGACGCAACTGGATGTCGTCCAATCCGCCGGTGGCTTCCTTGCGATAGCGGGCGATAAAGGGAACGGTCGCACCTTCATCCAGCAGGGCGATGGCGGCGGCGACCTGTACCGGCTTGGCGGCAAGTTCAAGGGCAAGGCGTTGTTCGATCGAAGGCAGCATGGGTATGGCAATTCGTGAGAGGAGCGTTGGATGATACCGAAACCAAGGTCAAAAACCAGTCTTGACAAGGGGGGAAGTTATGCCGGCGTGGCGGCTAAGCGAAAGGGTTGACTATTCTGCCACCCGATATCCGTTCGATGCCCGCAAGATCTGTCCAGCTGCGCACTGCCGAAAAGCCTTGCGCCGACAGCAGGCTCCGAACGGCTTCCGCCTGGTCATAGCCATGCTCCATCAGCAACCAGCCGTCGGAAGAAAGATGCCGTGTCGCGCCATTGATGATGTTGCGCAAGGCCGACAGGCCGTCTGCATGGTCGGTGAGCGCATCGACCGGTTCAAAACGCAGATCGCCTTCCGACAAATGCCTGTCGCCTTTGACGATATAGGGTGGATTCGCAACAATCATGTCGAATGTTCTGCCGGGCAGGGCCGAATACCAGTCGCTATGAGCAAATGCAATGTTTGCATGATGGCGGCGCGCATTGCGCTCAGCCACTGCGAGCGCAGCTTTGCTGATGTCCACCGCAGTGACATCGAGGTCAGGGCGTGCATGAGCAAGCGCAACGGGAATGGCACCGGACCCCGTACCGAGATCAAGAACGCGACTGCCAGGCTGAAGGCGTTCCAGTGCCAACTCGACCAGCAATTCGGTCTCCGGCCGGGGAATCAGGACATCGGGCGTGACGGCAAATGCCAGTCCATAGAATTCGCGTTCGCCGGTGATGTAGGCAACCGGTTCACCCTGTATTCGACGGTGAAGCGCTGCACGTAGGGCTTCTGCTTCGTTCGCCGTCAGGGCAAGCTCGGAACGGGTGATCAGTTGAATTCTTGACAGGCGCAATGCATGCCCGACGAGAATCCGCAGATCGACCGGATCAAGCGGCGAATTTCTTAATACGCTCCCAATCGTGGTGCCCGCTGCGATCGCCGCAAGAGCCGGCGCTTTTTCATGCTCCTGCATGGCATTCGGTCATCGGTTCTGCTGCCGCAGCGCCGCCCACAGCAACGCCAGAAGGAATAAAATAAACCATGCGAGGGACCATTGCGGAATCGATAGTCCGAGTATGGGCGCGTATTCAGTAGAGCAGAGGCCGTCAGCCTTGAATAGGAATGGAAGCAGTTCTGCGGTGGGAATTTTGTTGAGTGACGTTTCGAGCGGATCAATGCCGCAGGATACCGTCGGATGCGCCTTTACCCACAGATGCCAACCGGCCACACCGGCGCCGCCCAGCGCGGATAGCGCGCCCAAAAAGGCACCGAATTTCACTGCATTGCGGGGCAGGAAGGCAAATACAAGGCAAATGATCGCGACCAGCGCAAATGCATAGCGCTGAATGATGCACAGCGGGCAGGGCAGCATATCCTGAGCATGCTGCAGGTACAGCGCGTAAGCCAGCAGTCCAAGGGAAGCAAGGGCGACGGCGACCAGAACCGGTTTAGATGTTTTCATTATGTGTTGGCAAAGTGAAATGTCATAAGAGTAACCGGCCTGCAATTAGTTCCATGGTGCAACCCGTATCCGGCATAGGTTAAACGTCTTCGGCCAACGCCGCCAGCAATTCGGCCTGGTGCTCAGCCATGAGCGCATTAGTTAATTCCTCCAAATCGCCGTCCATGATGAAGTCAAGCTTGTAGAGCGTCAGATTGATACGATGGTCGGTCATCCGGCCCTGCGGAAAATTATAGGTACGGATGCGCTCGCTTCGGTCACCGGAGCCGATCAGCGATTTGCGTGTCGCCGCTTCCTTTGCCTGTTGCTCCCTGAGTTGTACATCCTTGATTCGCGCCGCCAGAACCTTCAAGGCGGACGCCTTGTTCTTGTGCTGGCTGCGGTCATCCTGGCATTCCACCACGATGCCGGTCGGAAGATGCGTGATACGCACCGCGGAGTCCGTCTTGTTGATGTGCTGGCCGCCGGCGCCGGATGCGCGGTAGGTATCGATGCGAATCTCGGATGGATTGATATTGACGTCTTCGACTTCATCGGCCTCCGGCATCACTGCCACGGTGCAGGCGGAGGTGTGAATGCGTCCCTGGGTTTCAGTCGCCGGCACACGCTGAACGCGGTGGCCACCTGATTCGAACTTCAGCTTGGAGTAGGCGCCAAACCCGACGATGCGCACGATGACTTCCTTATAGCCACCGATCTCCGATGGCGATTCAGACACCATTTCGATCTGCCAGCGGTTGCGTTCCGCGAAGCGGGTGTACATGCGCAACAAATCCCCTGCGAACAGGGCCGCCTCATCACCGCCCGTGCCGGCCCGAACTTCGAGATAAATATTGCGCTCGTCATTGGCGTCTTTCGGCAGCAGCATTTTTTGCAGATCAATCTCCAGCTGTTCGATGCGCGACTTGGCCGAGGCAATTTCTTCCTGCGCCATTTCGCGCATTTCCGGATCGGACAGCATTTCTTCTGCGCTTTCCATATCCTCCGCAGCCTGCCGATAGTCGGCGTACAGCGCAACCAGCGGACCGAGTTCGGCATGTTCGCGCGTGAGCTTGCGGTAATTTTCCATGTCCGCGGTAATGCCTTCCTGCATCAGCAGGTTCCCGAGCTCCTCCAACCGCTCTGTCAGGTGGTCGAGTTTGGCGAGCATTGATGGTTTCATGGTCTTTTATGTTTAAGCAATTCGAAGCAGTGGGAACCGGCGCGGCATGGCGCGATGTTTCAAGGCGACATCAGGTATCGCCGTCAGGAGGGCAGGATGCGCCGCTAGCGCTTGGTGCGAAAGAGTTGTGGCAGCAATGCCGCCAGCCGGGCGCGCTCATCGCCTTGTGCACTGTGGAGCGCTTGCTGCGGGCCATGGAGGAACTTGGCTGTCAGGCCTTTCGACAAGGCTTCCAGCACGGCATCCACATTTTCTCCCTTCGCCAGCAGCCTGCGTGCGCGTTCGAGTTCCATCAAACGTATCGCCTCGCTGCTTTCATGTAAATCCTGGATGACCGGCACAACAGCGCGCGTATCGATCCAGTGCATGAAGGACTGCACTCGATTTTCAATAATTGCTTCCGCCTGGGCAACGGCAGCCTGGCGATTTTCGATGCCGGTCTGGACTGCGGCGCCCAGGTCATCCACGGTATACAAGAACACGTCGCTCATGCGGGCGACTTCCGACTCGATGTCGCGCGGCACAGCGAGGTCCACCATGAAAATCGGTTTGTGCCGCCGCGCCTTGATCGCGCGTTCCACCATGCCCAAGCCGATGATGGGCAAGGAAGAGGCGGTGCATGACACGACGATATCGTAGTTCGGCAGTTGCTGCGGAAGATCGGCCAGCCGAATCGCTTGGCCATTGAAGCGATGGGCCAGGGTAGCGCCACGCTCCATGGTGCGATTGGCAATAGTGAGGGTCTTCGGGTTTTGTGCTGCAAAATGCGTCGCGCAAAGTTCGATCATTTCGCCTGCCCCGATAAACAGGACATTCTGCTCGGAAATGGTATCGAAAATGCGCTGAGAAAGCCTTACTGCCGCAGCCGCCATTGAAACGCTATGCGCGCCGATTTCCGTCGTGCTGCGGACTTCCTTGGCAACGGCAAATGTGCGTTGAAAAAGCTGGTGAAGGTATGTTCCCAATCCACCGGCGGCTTCCGCCTGGCGGACTGCATCCTTCATCTGCCCCAAAATTTGTGCTTCGCCCAGCACCATCGAGTCCAGTCCGGAAGCAACACGGAAAGCATGGCGTACAGCGTTATCCTGGGGCAGCGTGTACAGATACGGGCGGAGTTCAGCGTAGGGCAGCTTGTGGTAATCGGCGAGAAAATGGCCGGTGGAATCAATGACTGCATTGACGCCGCCGTCGATATGGCTGGCCGCATACAGTTCGGTGCGATTGCAGGTAGACAGAATCGCTGCTTCGTCTGCCGAGCGATTGTCGGCATTGCGCCCGAACCAAGCTCTTGCAGCCCTCACTGCCTCGCCGATCTGGTCGGCAGGAAAAGCTACCTTTTCGCGTAAAGATAGCGGTGCAGTGTTGTGGTTCAGGCCGACGGCTAGAAGCTGCATTTCGGTAGTGAGCAAATAAAATAACCGGCTATTATAGCGTGTTGCATCGCCGCATAAACGATGCGCAATTCAGGCGCGCCGGCATCATGACTGCGAAGGTAGCATAACTACCAGCGTCTTGTTGAATGCCTTTCGTCCCAGTCATTAAATTGGCGTCCGTCATCGGATTTGCAAGCCGATGCATGTCTACTGATCAAGTTGCTCAAGCCTGTATCCGTAGCTGTATACCGGTGTCAACCTAAACCCATTTTCCGGTTGCAAGCGCAGCTTGGAGCGCACCCTTGATACATGCGTATCCAAAGTACGTGACGGGGTATCCTCTTCCTTCGGCCAGATCGACTCCTGGATATAAACCCGCGACAAAGGCTTGCCGAGATTGCGGAAAAAAAGCAGCGCTAACGAAAACTCCTTCTGGGTCAGGATGATTTGGTGGTCCCCGATGTCCAGTCTTCCGCTCCGGGGTTCAAACAAATAGCGGCCAAACTGCAACTGTTCGTGCGAATGCCGTTCCGGATAAGCGCGTTGCAGAAGGACGGCAATCCGTGTCGCTAATTCACGGCGTCGCACCGGCTTGATGATGTAATCGGTCGCCCCGGCGGCAAGCGCGGCCACAATGTCGCTTTCAGTATTCGGCCCGGTTATAAAAAGCACAGGGAAATTGCTTGGCATGTTGCCGCGTACCTGCTGGATAACGTTTATTCCAGCCCGCCCGGATCCTTCCCAATGCAGTATCAGCATGTCAATGGCTTCCTGTCGCAAAGTATCCAGCACATCTTTGCTATTCACGCAGGAACGAAGCATGTGTCCATTCCGGGAAATGACCTCTGCGATCAGGGCAGACCGATCAGGTGCATCGTCGATCAATGCGATGCGCATCATGCATGGCCACAGCGTGACTGTATGGGGCTGGACCTGAAATTTGCTCGATTCATGCGCTACTTGAGATTTTACGAAACATACAAAGCAACTTGTCGGCGCAGTGCGTACCTTGCGCGAGGCATCCCGCCATTCGCGGATCAATCAGTAAAGCGTTGAAGTTTAGCGTCATATTTAAGTTGTTTTTATGGTAACTGGAAAACCATTAACAAGTTGACACAACGCCTTTAGTCGATAATTTGAGCATCACTGCAACAACAATCGGAGCAGCGGATCCGCCGAATACTTTCAATTAAAAATTGGGCCAAACCGAGGAAGTCAGCGTAGGCTGTGTTTCACCAAAAGGCAAATAGTAGAATAAAAAGTGGCCTGACTTTTGCAAGCCCTCTACGATAAGCGCCATAAAAAAAGCCCGCAGGAGTAAGGTGCGGGCTAAATCCAATCCCAAGGAGGATCAGAGGAGACAAGGGCATTGTCGGTTACCGGGATGACAGGATGATGACGCGTTATAGAAAATCGTCAAAAGAACTCTGTAGGAATCCGTTCAACCCACGGCCGTGATAAAAACCTCTTCTTGCTCAGTTGCAAGGTTGTCGGTTTATTAAATCGCTAGATGATCAAACTAAAAACACAGTTAACTTCTTCTGCACATAACGATCGATATGCCATGTTATAGCGATCGCGCGATATATGGCTATCCCATGTTTTAGGGAGGCGGAGTAAAAAGTAAGAGACAAAAACCAAACTAGAATAAGAAATGTTTCTCCAGTGCAACAATGCTACGTCTCTTTTCGCCGATACCTGCTGTAAATCTTCCGGGAAGTAATAGGACGAAATTGCTTGTACGAAATAAGCGCTAGGGCAAGCAAGCGGATTTACTCCTTTGATATTTATATGTGCGTAAGCATGATCCCGCAAAAGACCGTCATTATTTTTCCATAACAATGTCATGCCGTATGTTTCTCCAGCCTCTATGAACAATTCGTAATCTCCAGTTATCTTCTAATCCTCGCGATATAAAAAAGAGAGCAGATTCCACTTCGGATGTGCTCTTGGCCATGCCCGATCGAGGTGGAACATTTACCTGGCGGTGATCAAAAGAGTTTTGCTATAATTCCGCTCCCGTCGCAAAACAAGTTTTAAACGCAAGTCGAGCGACAGGAAAAAACAAGCAAAAGCTTTAAAAG
This sequence comes from Noviherbaspirillum sp., assembly GCF_036846085.1. Classification (NCBI taxonomy): domain Bacteria; kingdom Pseudomonadati; phylum Pseudomonadota; class Betaproteobacteria; order Burkholderiales; family Oxalobacteraceae; genus Noviherbaspirillum; species Noviherbaspirillum sp. The sequence continues at coordinate 45,080 of NZ_DAIUCO010000007.1, forward strand.
GCTTGACGCGAAGAGAAGAATGCTTCATAATCTCGTTTCTCTGCTGCTGTTAAACAAGACGATTTAACGGTGAG
>NZ_DAIUCO010000008.1:0-2534 GCF_036846085.1 Noviherbaspirillum sp.
AAAACGCCTGGATCACCGCAATCTCTTCGGTACATGGCGAGCGGAGGTCTTCCTCCAGCATCGCACGGCCTTGCGCATCCAGATTTCTGCCCCTGGTGCCCAGAACGGTCTGCCGGTAGCGTTCGGTTTCCACACGGGGGTCGATACGGCTGAGCGTGAGATGTTCAAGTGTCCCGCTCAGGGTGTCCGCCAGATGGGCGCCAGGGTCGGAGGTGGTGAAATGGACGGGGTAGTTGCGACGCGCGAGCGCCACGGCGACCGCCGCGGCCAGCGTCGTCTTCCCGACGCCGCCTTTGCCCATCACCATGATCAAGCCGTGGCCATCCTGGGCAAGCGCATCGACCAGCGATGCAAGATCCGGGGCATGCGCCAGCATCGGCGCCGCCACGTCCGCGTCTGGTTCGGTTGACGCGCCAGCGGTGCCGAACAACTGGCGCAACGCCCCCAGACCGACCAGGTTAAACGGTTTGAGGGGAATACGATCAACCGGCAGCGATCGCAGCGAGTCAGGCATGGATGCGAGCGCTGCCTGTTCGCGTTGCACGATGGCAGCCGCCAGCGGATCATGGGCGGCTTCCGATTCAGGCAGTACACCGTTAATGACCAGGTATTGCCGCCCGATCCCGATGGCCCGCAGTTCGTCATGGGTGCGTGCCGCCTCCCGCCGCGTGGATGCCTGCGCGCGCCACGAGAACCAGGCAGGAAGCGTCTCCCTTGCCATCGTTCAGGAAGCTGCTCCATGCCCCGGGCAGTTGCAGCAGGCGGATCGTGTGGCCGGTCGGCGCGGTGTCGAAAATGATGCAGTCGTACTCGTGAAGCAGCGCGCCGTCGGTAAGCAGTTCGGTGAACTCGTCGAACGCGGCAATTTCCGTGGTGCATGCGCCGGACAGCTGTTCTTGCATGCCGTTGACTACGTCGTCCGGCAAGACGCCTCGTGCCGGACCGATGATCCGGTCGCGATAGCGTTGCGCGGCCGCCTGCGGATCGATTTCCAATGCATGCAGGCGCGGTACGTCCCGCACCGCCGTGATCGTATTGCCGATGCGCATGCCGAAAACCTGCCCGACATTCGATGCCGGGTCGGTACTTACCAGAAGGATGCGCTTACCTTCATCGGCAAAGCGCACCGCGGCGGCGCATGCGATGGACGTCTTGCCGACGCCGCCCTTGCCGGTGAAAAACAGGAATGATTGCGGCTGTTCAAGAAAGCCCATCGTGAATCCTTTATCAGGTGGTGACCGCCGCAGTGCCAACGGCGTCGCAGTCCGGTGTTGGGGGGCGAGTCTATGGAACCGGAGCCGTCCGGACGTCATGCAATCGAGCGCCCTCGCCGGCCAGCGCAATCATGGCCTTGCGGGCGGCGGCAAGCAACGCATGAATATCCTCCGCACTCTGACTGTCAGGCATCAGCGTCGGACCGATTTCAAACACGATGGATCCGCGCCTCGGCAGCCAGCTGCCGGATGGCAAAATGGCCCTGGCGCCGCGCAATCCGGCAACCACGATCGGCACGCCTGCCTGCGCAGCCGTTACGAATGCGCCCGAATGCAAGCTTCTCAACCCGGGTTCGGGACCGAATTCGCCTTCCGGGAATATCATCAGATTTTCTCCACGCTCCAGGACTGACCTCATGATTTCCACATTGCCGGCGTGATGGGAATCCCCCGTCGGTTTCAGCACAACGGTCCGCACGCTTCTGAGTAAAGGACAAAGCACCCGTTGCAGGCGAAACTCCTGCCTGGTCGTGAATGTGTATCCCGGGGAAGGAGGCAGCAGGGCGGTGAGCACGATGGCGTCGAGAAAACTGGTGTGATTTGACAGCAGCACATGCGGCCCGGCGGGAAGACGGTCGAGTCCCTTGGCCGAAATTGATATACCGGTCAGAGCGAACATCCAGCGTGCAAATCGGTGCGCCAGGCGTCGCGACCGGTCCGGGCGTCCGGCCACGAAGGCAATGACGGCGAACGACAACACGAGAACGATAAAAATAATCCAGGTGTAGATGCCATACAGCCATGCGCCAACGCGCTGTACAGGGGTTCGCTTCCGGGAAAGCGAGGCGCCTGTCCATCGGGATGGTTTCTGCGGTGTCGGGATTTCATTCATCGGGACAAAATCCTTTCAGGCGCGAGCCTGTGATTCATTCTATGCAACCATCATGGAAAACCTGCGGTTGAGCGAATTGATCCTGCTCAAGGCAGGGGCAGCGCAATTGCACGCAAATGGCGATTGTGCCGGTCCCGCCGCTTGCGCGCGACCGATGTCCTTCATTCAAACCGTCCAATGCCTATTCCCGATGCTTTCCCACCTGACCTATCGGCTCAAGCGCCTGAACAGATCCGTTCTGGCAAAAATGACCCTCGTTGTGCCAAAGCTTGGCGCATTGTCTGGCGCACCGGTACCGCTTCTCAAGATGGAATACGGCACAGGCACAAGAAGCAGACGGCTGATTATTTTTCTGCCCGGGATCGATGATCTGGCGGAAGACTTCGAGAGAAGGGGTTTCGTCCATGAAATGAGCCGCCACGGCATCG
>NZ_DAIUCO010000008.1:2544-45019 GCF_036846085.1 Noviherbaspirillum sp.
GCGGTCGACGCGCATTTTGGCTATTACGCGACGCGGGTCATCTTCGACCGGATGACCGACGACATCATCGAGTCGGCACATGCAACGGGTTACAAGGAAATCTGGCTGGTCGGCATTTCTCTCGGGGGATTCGGCGCCGCGGCCTATGCGGCCCGACATGGTTCGCGCCTTACCGGAATCGTCCTGTTCGCTCCCTATCTTGGTGACAAGAGCCTGATCATGGAAATAGCCAATGCCGGCGGCGTGCGGAAATGGGAGCCGGGCCATGTTGCGCAGACTGATGTACAACGGACTTTGTGGGCGTGGTTCAAACAGCATCTCTGCGATACGCCTGACCGCGATCCGCCACTGGCGGTTTATATCGGCTATGGGGAAAGTGATGCGTTTGCCCGGGCCAACGGAATGCTCGCGGACCTCCTGCCGCCCGATCGCGTATTTGCCATTCCCGGGCGACATAACTGGCGCACATGGAAGCGCCTTTGGCGTCTGTTCCTCACGCACTGGCCCGAACGGCACGACTGAAGACTGCGTCAAGCCTACCATTGCGGCGATATGGTCGATCTTACTCACGGGATGAGACTTTTTTGTCTTCCTTTCCTGGAGAAAAATGATAGTAGAGTGAATTCAGATAATGCGTTACGGCTGAAACGTCCTCTTCATTCCAGTTAAGCCCGGCATTGCGTTCCCAGCGGCTTACCTGTTTCGTCAGACTGTCCCAATCGGTTGCAAGCCGCGCGTCGCGCCAGTGCGCCTGTGTGCTGTGGCAGGCGATGCAATGGGTTGAATACAGCAATGCCCCTCGCGACCGATTCAGTTCCGGCGGCGCCTGCGCGCTGCTGTATGCGAAGGGGGCAATGCTTGCCAGGAGCAATGATGCATGAAGGATGGTTTTGGTCATGTGAACCCCGCGAGGTGAAAGAGGCATGCTGCGAAGAGAATGATTGTGACGATAAGAGTTGTGAAGCGGCTCCGCCTCCGGCGACCCGATGCGAACCGGCATCGTGTGGCCGGGTGTTGTTTCCCAGGGCTGTCATGCCGATGATTTCGTCGCCGCGATCCGTGCCCCGTCCCGGATCTGGTTGCTCGGATAGCGCACGACAGCCGTGCCCGGTTCCGCGCCGGACAGAATCTCCACCTCGGTCTGGTTGCGCTGCCCGATCCGGACCTCCCGTTCCCGCGCCCGGCCGTCCTCGACGGTAAAAACGTGCCATGCATCGCCTACCCTGAATAGGCTGCTGCCCGCGACCTTGGTGACCTGGTCCGCCGACCAGACAACGACGCGCGCCTCTACCCGGTAGCCGTCGCCCAGCGGGCCCAGCTCGTCGACCGGGTCGGCGATCACGTTGACGCGCTGTTCCTCGACGCCGAGCGCCGAGATCTTGGTGAACGCGACCGGCTCGACCAGCCTGACCTTCGCGCGCAGGGTTTGTGCGCCACCCCAGCCTTCCAGCAGCATGGTGTCGCCGGGCTTGATTTTTACCGCGTCGGTCGACAGGATGTCGGCGACAATCTCGTACTTCGCGGGGTCGCCGATCGTGACAAGCGGCGTACCCGCGCTGACGGTCCGGCCACTCTTTTCGTTGATCTTTAATACGTAGCCATCGACAGGCGACGTCAGCTGCACCTGGCGTAGCGGGCCTGCGTCCGGCATACCCGCGGCGGACAGCGCCGCCTCCGCCGATTTGATATCGGCAAGCGCGGCCACCTCGCGGGATTTTGCGGCGTCCCATTCGACCCGGCTGGCCTTCTCCAGGGCGATGGCTTTCTCGGCCGCCTGTGGCGAGACGAAGTTGCCTTCCACCAGACGTTCGGTCCGCGCCCGTTCACTGCTGGCGAGCTGCAAGTCGTTGTACGCGCGCTGCACCCGCAACCCCGCTTCACGGGCCAAGGCCCTGGCCGAATCCAGGCGGGCCAGCGCTTCCTGTCTCTGGCGCGGATCGAGCGGCAGCGGATCGAGAACGGCGACCGGATCGTTCCTGCTCACCCGGTCGCCTTCATGCAACTCGATGCGCCTGAGTTCCGCGGCCACTGGTGCCGCGACGATGTATTTGTCATGCACGCGCACCTGTCCCTGGCTGTCGACGGTCACCTGCATCGGGCCACGCGTAACGGCGGTCAGTTCGGTGCTGATCGGGTCCGGCGTGAACAGCGCCCATGCAAGCGCAATGATGGCCAGGATGGCGATTGCCGTGCCGACCCATTTGCCGAGGCGGCGGGAGCGTCGGTGTTTGGCGGCGATTTTTTGCAGGGCGGGATCGGCGGTTCTGATATCCATGCTGACTATTCCCTGGTCTTGAGGACTTCAATCAAATCGAGATGCTGTACCTTTCGCCATACCAGGAACCCGGAAGCCATGGCGGCGGCGAGCAGCACGCCGATCGATATGACAAACGTCCTGGTGCTGACGACAAGCGGGATGCGGAACATTTCCTGGCTGAGAAGCGCCGACAGCAGCGCGGCGAGGCCGTAGCCGAGAGCGCATCCGAGCGGGATTGCGGCAAGGATCAGCAAGGCTTGCTCGCCGAGCAGCATCGCACCCACCTCGCCCTTGCTGAAGCCCAATATGCGCAGGCTGGCCAGCTCGATCGCATGTTCCGACAAGGCGATGCGGGCGGAGTTGTAGACCACGCCGCCGGTGATCGCGCAGGCGAAGGCGATCAGCACCATGGTATTGACCCGCATGTTTTCCGCCACCGTCGCCATGAAGCTCTCCAGGGTGGCTTCACGCAGATTCAGAGTTGCAACCGATGGCACTTCCTTGAGCTGCCGGTAAAGGGCCGACCGGTGCAGCGGGTCGACCGCCAGGAAGGCGCCCGACGCGGTTTGCGGCTCCTGCAATAGCCTGGCCAGCGCGGTGATATCCATATAGGCAAGTATGCCGATCGGTTCGTCCACCAGTTTGGTGACCGGCACCGATAGCGTCGGCCGCTTCCCGTCGAGGAACTCAAGCGTGAGCACATCGCCGGCGCGTGCCCCCATCACTTCGGCCAGTTTGCGGGAAAGCACGACGCCTTCGGCCGGAAGATCGATCTCTTTCTCGTTTTCATCGAGCACCACCCGTAGCTGGCGTTCCCGGACCAGTCCGATGATCGCAGTCTTTTTGCTGCGATGGCCGAACTTCATCTTCACGGGCGAACTCCTGAAGGGTTCCACGCGCAGTACCCCCGGCAGCGCGGCCAGGTTGTATACCACCGAAAAATCGCGCGGCGTATTGAAACTCAAGGTGACATCATCGCGTTGCGCGGTCCGGAACTGGATCCGGATGACTTCCTCCAGCGCGTCGAACGTATATTGACCGGCGATCATCAGCGAGATCGCCAGCGCCAGGCCAAGGATCGACAGCATCGCCTTTGCCGGATTGCGCTCCAGGCTGCGCAGGACCATGCGCAATGACAGCGGAATGAATCGCCGCAAGCCCAGCCGTTCCAGGGGGCCGGGCTTGAAGCGCGCCGGCGCTTCGGGACGCATGGCTTCCGCCGGAACTAGCTTGAGCACGCGCGACACGGCAAGCGCGGCGCCGAGCGTTGCCGCCAAGGCGGCAATGAGCAGGGCTGTCCCGATCACGAATCCCGACAGTGAAAACTGCAGGCTGGGAAAGTGATAGAACCGGGCGTACAACCCGGCCAGCCCACGGCCAAGCAATGTGCCGAGGGCAATCCCCATGACGCCGCCGATCATGACAGTCACCAGCGCGAACTTCATGTAATGCAGGGCAACGGCGAAGTTGCGGTATCCGAAGCTTTTCAGCAGCGCAATCTGGGCCCGCTGCAGCACCGTGATCCTGAGCAGGACGTTATGGATCAGGAAAGCGGCCACGCCGAGAAAAATCGCCGGAATCACCATGCCGCTGACGCGCGATTGCGCCAGTTCATCCGATATGAAGCTGTGCGACAGCTGCTCCGAGCGGCCATAAGCGCCCAGCGGCCCATAAGGTTTCAGCAGGCGGTCGAGTTCCTCGATCACCTGCGACTCGCTGGCGTGGGGGGCGAGCACCACCGATACGTCATTCATCGAATCACGCATGTCGAGCGCCGCCGCCAGCGCATCGCGTGCCATCCAGATAACGCCGAAGCGCCGGTTATCCGGAAAGCTGTTGCCACTCATTTCGTTCAGGTATTCCGGTGAAATTGCAATGCCGGTAATTAGCAGCCGCTCCTTGCGGCCGTTGATGATGGCTCCCAGGGTGTCGCCCGGGTGCAGATTGTTTGCCGCGGTAAAGGCTTCGCTGAGCAGCACTTCCCGTTCATTTCCCGGATGCGGCGCGCGCCCCGAGCGCAGGTGCACCCGGTTCAATCCGCTGTCCAGGTCGGGTTCCAGCGACACCAGGCGGCCGCTCGCCGGCTCGTCCAGGCCCGGGACATCCAGGGTCGCATTGAAGACGACGCGCCCATGGGCTTCGTTGACGCCGGGGATTTCCCGGATACGGTCCAGTACCGTCCGGGGTGCGCGCTTTGCATTGGCAAACACGTCCGCGAACCGATATTGCTCGTAATAGCTCGCCTGCGAAGCGATCATTGCCTCGTAGGAGCCGCGCATGGTCACAAACGTCGCGATGCCGCACATGGCGACCACTGCGATCGCGATCGCCTGTCCGCGCATGCGCCACAGGTCGCGCAGCAGTTTGCGGTTGAGCGATCCGATGACGGCGGGAATCGCTACCACGATATCTCCGCGGGCGTCAGGCGGCTGGCGTTGGTTTCGATGCGTGTTATCTGGCCGCTGCTGATGTACACCACCCGGTGCGCCATTCCTGCGATGGCGGCGTTGTGGGTAATCACGGCAGTGGTGGTGCCCAGTTCCCGGTTGATGCGTTCGAGGACTTCCAGCACCAGCTTGCCGGTTTGGAAGTCGAGTGCGCCGGTCGGTTCATCGCACAGCAGCATGTCGGGCCGCTTCGCAATCGCGCGGGCGATGGCGACCCGCTGCTGTTCTCCGCCGGAGAGTTGCGCCGGGAAATGATCGACCCGGTCGGCGAGTCCCACCAGTGCGAGCGCTTCGGCGGGGTCCATCGGATCGGGGCTGATTTCGGTGACAAGCGCCACGTTTTCCAGCGCGGTCAGGCTTGGAATCAGGTTGTAAAACTGGAACACAAAGCCGACATGGTCACGGCGGAACTGTGTCAGCACCATATCGGAAGCGGACGTCAGGTCGGTGTCAAGATAACGGATGCTGCCGGAGGTCGGCGTGTCGAGCCCGCCCAGAATATTCAGCAATGTCGACTTGCCGCTTCCCGAGGCGCCGAGCAACACGATGAATTCGCCTTCATACAGATCGAGGCTAACGTTCTTCAGTGCATGCACCTGGACCTCGCCCATGGTGTAGACCTTTGATACGTCTGTTAGCTTGAAGACGGCTTGCGCGCTGTTCTCCCGTGGAGGTGCGAAGGCTAGGGTGCGGATATTGTCCGATGGGGCGAACATGATGTGCTTGGAATATTCATGGCGCTTCAAACTACTTACCGTAGTCGCAATGCGCGTGCTTTTTTTGACTCATATCAAAAAATGCAAAACGCGGCACATTGGCTTACGGATTGATCCAGCCCGGAATTTTTTGATTTAAATCAATCAATTTGTTCTTCTGGGCTCCTACCATGCACTCGTTTTCAACATCGTTGATATTTCCGGAGCATCGGTACAGGTGTGCTCACATGTGACATCGGCAGTCTTTATTCAAGGAGAAATGCAATGACCTATAAAACCATCACTGTCCATGTCAACAGTTCGCGCCATGCTCTCGACCGCATCCGCCTTGCCGCTCAACTCGCCAGGGAGAACGATGCCCACCTCGTGGGCGTGGCCGCAACCGGTTTGCCGCGCTCATTCCAGGCGGCCGGGATGACGGGCGAGGGCGGATTGGCTTTAAGCGTTTATCTTGATTTCATGAAAGAGCATGCGGCCACATCGCTGGCTGCTTTCGAGAACACAGTCAACAAAGCCGGCGTGCGAACCTTCGAGAAATCCATGATCGATGAAGAAGCCGGCGATGCGCTGTGCCTGCAGGGCCGGTATAGCGACCTGATTGTCGTCGGCCAGACCGATCCCGACGAGCGCCTTCCTGCAGAACGCACGGACGTTCCGGAATACGTCGTGCTGAATTCCGGACGCCCGGTTCTACTGATTCCTTATGCAGGAAAGTTCGAGGTCGTCGGCCACCGGGTGATTGTTGCGTGGGATGGGAGTGTCGAGGCAGCGCGTGCGGTGACAGCGGCGCTTCCGTTGCTGAGCAAGGCGAAACAGGTCCAGGTGGTTGTCTTCAATCCTTCTGTCGGACCGGACGGACATGGCGAAGTGCCCGGGGCCGATATCGCACTCTATCTTGCACGGCACGGCCTCAACGTCGATGTTTCAAGCCAGAACACCGGCGATAGCATCGACATTGGCAATGCAGTCCTGTCCTACGCATGTGATTTCGGTGCGGACCTTCTGGTGATGGGCGGGTATGGTCATGCGCGTTTACGTGAAGTAGTGCTTGGCGGGGTCACGGATACAATTTTGCATGCAATGACGGTTCCAGTACTAATGTCGCACTGATAACAAATACGACGCTCGCTCGCAAAGTAGCGCGAAGCAGATCCTGAATACTGGCTGCGGTTTCAAATTGTGCCGGGTGGAGATTAGGGTGAATATTGAATCGCCCGCCGGATTTATAAACACTTTCAAGCCTTGCGATTCGGCTAAATGGCGGTGTCGTAAGCGGTACGCAGAAGAATTCAAGATTGAAGCGGTCAGGCAAGTTACTGAATGAGGTCATCCAGTCGCAGAGACGGCACGTCGACCTGGAGTGGCGACCCACAAACAATGTCGCACAACGTTGCGAAGCTGCCGTTCGGCTGAACTGACCGGACCAATGACGCCTAAGACATCATTGGTCGAGTGTTAAGGCAAATGCCTGGACAGCAAGTGCTCCACCTGATCGGCAGGTACAGGGCAGGAATAGAAATATCCCTGTCCATAGTCGCACCCGGCTTGCGTCAGGAAGTCGCACTGCGCCTGCGTCTCGATGCCCTCCGCGATCACCTTGAGGCCGAGCTTATGTGCCATGACGATGATCGTTTCCGCGATTGTGCAGTTGCCTTTATGAGCAGGAATGTCCCTGACAAAGGATTGATCGATTTTCAGATAGTCGATGTCAAATTTCTGCAGGTATGCCATTGATGAGTAGCCTGTTCCGAAGTCATCAATCGCGACCTGGATCCCCGCATCCCGGTATTCCAGAAGCTTGTCGCTCACCTGTGGAGAAGCGTCAAGCAGCAGGCCTTCGGTAATCTCCACAACGAGATTTGATGCCGGAATCCCGAGCGCCTTAAGATACTGCAGCCAATCATGTTCCAAGTGGCGTCGACTAAACTGAGATGGTGACTTGTTCACAGCCACCTTAAGCGTCATGCCAGTTTGCTCCCTCTATCGCTGCATGCAGCTCGCCGCTTCCTGAAACACCCAGTTGCCGATGTCTCCCATTAATCCAGCGTCTTCTGCAATCGGAATAAAAACGGAAGGGGTGACGTTACCCAGCATGGGATGCTGCCAGCGCAGCAGCGCTTCAACCTTAGCAATACTTCCATTGTGCATATCAATCACCGGCTGAAATTCAAGGTACAGCTGGTGTGATGAGATCGCCCGACGCAGCTCCATGGACATGCGCAGGCGAGCGTGCGCGCGGTCATCCATCTCCTGCATAAAATAGCTGAACTGGTTTTTCCCCGTTCCCTTCGCGTGGTACATCGCCTGGTCGGCCTTGCGCAGCAAGTCGTCGATGCAGCCCGCATCCGTTGGGTATAAAGCGATCCCCATGCTGGCAGAAATCTGTGCAACCTCGGCTCCCACGTTAAACGGTTGTGACAGGCAGTAAAGGATTTTCTGGCAAACGCATTCCACGTGACTGGCCTCATGCAAGCCTCTAAGGAGCACGATGAATTCATCGCCGCCGAGCCGGCCGAGCAAGTCCGTTGAACGTGTGCATTGCTTGATGCGTTGCGCAGCTTCCACCAACAGGAGGTCTCCCATTTCATGCCCGTAAATATCATTGACCTGCTTGAACCCATCCAGGTCAATAAAGAGCAACGCCGCCTGGTTCCCGGTACGCTGTGCGGCACGCAGTTCAACTTCGACTTCATTGAGGAAATGCCTGCGGTTGGAAAGGCCGGTCAGCGCATCCAGATTCGCATGCCGCCAAACCAATTCCTCCGACTCCTTTCTGGCCGTGATGTCGGAGACAATCCCGGTCATCGCCAATGCTTTTCCATGCTCATCGCGCGATACGACAACGCCACGCGATACCACCCATTTCCAGCGCTGATCCGCACACCGAATCCGGAACTCGCATTCATAGACGGGCATGGTTCCCTCGAGGGTGGCTTGCAGCGCAGCGTCTCTTCGGGCCCGATCATCGTGGTGGACATGATCGTTGTAATCCACTTCATTCACGATACTGTCATTTCCCCAGTAGCCAAGAATCTTCTTGAGTCCATCCGAAAGCGCGTAGGTGTTATGAACGACATCCCAATCCCAGACTCCTTCGCCTGTGCCTTCCACGGCCAGTTTCAGACGCTCATTCATGAGCCGGAAACGCGCCTCGTCTGCCATTTGCTGAGTTAAGTCGCGCACCAAGACCTGAATGGCCGGCTGGCCATTCCAGGATGCTTTACCGGAAATCCCCTGCAAATAGACCATCGTGCCATCGGCGCGGCGCACGTGCCAGGTATGTGGCGGATTGGTGCCGCCCTGTTGAAGTGCATTGGCAATCCTGCCCTGCATCGTGTCCCACGATGCGGGGTCTAAAAAATCCAGGGGTGAATGACCGATAATTTCGCTTGCATCGGTCGCTCCGAGGAGTCGGACAATCGATTGGTTGGCATAGACAAATTTGTTGCCAACCAGTACCAGGATGCCGTCAGGGCTGACCTCGGTGAGTAACCGAAATCGCTCTTCACTGGCGCGGAGCGCCTCTTCAACACCTTTTTGCTCGCCAATGTCAATGGCAATTCCGGCGCTCTGCACTGGATTTCCCGAAGAATTCCTGTTGATGGTGCCTCGCACCAGAAACCAGGTAATACGGCCGGAGGGAAGCGTTACTCGGTGTTCGACGCTAAATGGCTTGTTTTCCGATGCAGCCGCCTCTATCGACCGTCCCACTCTGGCGATGTCATCCTCGGTAAGGAGACGGTGCCATTCCGCTGCAGTCAAACTGTGGTGCTCGGTTGGCAGTTCGAGCAGCTGCGCAAGGACTGGGCAGATATAGACGCGATTAGTGACTGGGTCGCTTACCCAAGAGCCAATGCCTGCGGCCACTGCGCACAGTTGATGGAAAGCAGTTTGATCCTGAATCGTAAAACTCATTTGATGAGTTTCCTGGGAATTGGGCAACAAAAACGCGGCGGTAGGATTTGGCCGTCCTCCATTTCATCCTTCGCACCTGGTGCAATTGCCATTGAACTTCATATAATATTTATTGTATATATGATGAAACGTCACACCGAAAGTTCAGGTCAATTCCAGCTTGCATACCGACAGCGCGGTGCTGGATATCCATGCCGGTGTCGTCGTCCTTCGTCATCGTGCTAATCGACAAGACAATCAAATGCCTACTGTATTGTCCGAAGCGCCAATCAACGTGGACACGTTGCAGAATGCAGCGGGAAAGGCCTGCGCATTACTGAAGGTACTGGCCAATCCTGACCGCCTTCTGCTGCTGTGCCAAATGAGCCAGGGCGAATATGCCGTTGCCGAGTTGGTAGCACTGACTGGCATACGGCAACCGACACTGTCACAGCAATTGACGGTACTGCGGCAGGAAAAGCTGGTAGCCACCCGCAGAGAAGGCAGGCAGATCTACTATCGTATCGACAGCATGGAGGCGCTGGCGGTAATGAAGACCTTGTATGAGATGTACTGCGACGATAGAGGGGAGCCGTAAGGCGTGACCTGCTACCCGAGATGAGTACGGCAATGATGCAGAGTTTTCCGTTGATCACCACAGCAACGGCCGAGAGCCGTTAATAAAATGCCGCGAAAGTCACTACTTTGAATCTGTTGCTGTTCAGCCGGAAGCGAGCGGCCTCAACTCCAAGCGCAAGGTCGAAAAGCCATGAGGTGGCCGTTCAACGACGCGTTAAGCGGTTTCGGTGAAAGGAAGCCCGAAGCAGCGCTACGGGAAGCCACTGCCTTTGCGTATATGTCCAGCTATAGTCAGTCAGGCGTGCAGCGATGGCGCCGACAGCATGCCACACCGGTACGTCGTCTACAACGATGCATTCATGTGGTTATTGAAGCTTACGCACGGAAGGGATGGGGGGTCAGGCAGATGGAGTATTCCATCTGCCAATCCGGACTACGCATGCAGGGCAACAAGATGTGTTGCTTATTCTGATCGGTCAGGCGAACAAGTCTTGCTGCGAGGGGGCGTTTCGCTCCGTGATATATCCCGCAGCAACATCGCGTGTTCCGGCTTTAGTTTTGTGCTGCGGCGCATAGCCACTGCCGAGCTTGATGACTTCGATGCGCTCCATCAACTGTACGCAATACCATTCGTAGACATCTGTATAGTCGGCAACGAGCTCAGTATGCCGTGCAATCTGCAGCTGGGCTGCGTCCATGTACTTCGTCGCTGCGGTCCTGCCGGTCTTGGCGAACTTGTCGTTGATGAAGTCCTTCGATGTGCCGGCGCCAAACGCCGTATGCATCAGCATCAGCGCCACCTTTTGCGTCGTCACGATACCGAGTTCATCGGCCAGTGCGCGGGTCAGTTCAACCCGCACGTAGCTGCGGTGCAGGCGCAGCCACCCGGCAAACTGGGCGGCAAGGGACGGGCGTTTTTCCCGCGGTGCGCAACGGATGCCGCCCAGGTGCATCCTCACGCTGTTGCTGAACTCGTCGGATGCGAGTCGGCGGCGGTAAGTCAATTTCCAGTCGGTCTTCATTGGTCTGCTCCTTGTTGCTGCGGGATATATCTATGAACGATTTTGCGGCGCGTCTTGCCGTGTCGGGCAAAGACGGGATGCGCCGTTTGCAGTAGCTTGCCCTGTTGTGCGGCGGTTTACAACCCTTGAGGGGGATTTTTGGAGAGTGTTTTGCGCTTGATGTCGCACTCGCTTGTAGTAGAGAAGCGATTTCGTGTGCCCAGACCTGGCAATTGTCCGTTCCAGGGGGGACAGGTTTGGCTGAAGTCGCATCCTCTAGTGTTCTTCGCGCTCCGGCGGGTCTTTGTGCCGTACTGTACAGCGTCATGTGGTGAGCACTGCAGGAGCACCGTGCTTGACCATCGATAGCAGGATCAGCCGGTATGATCGCAATTCTGAGCCGCCGCTGATTGCATCATTGCGGACAAGCCTTATAGGGGTGCAGGCCTTTCATGGGTGCGCGTGTGACCGACCCATCCTTAGATTCAAACCTGGAGAGGTTTGTGAAACATGCGAATACCATTAATGCGCAGCGGCATTACAGGTGTGACGGCATGCATAACCGATCATGTGGAGAATGAATGAAATCTTCTTCCATTTAACGTACCGGATGCATTCCATACAGGTGGTCAAAAATCACGCGAATATTCAAATGGATGTCATTGGATTTTCGCGACGGCACTATGTCGGTCGAACGGTGAATTGCTTGAAGGCCATTTCGTTTAACCGCTTTATGAACGGCATTGCAAAGGTTCATTCCTTGTTTAATGAAGTCAATATCCGATTTTGTGCGGTTATCCGTTACCTTGAGGCGGGCAATAATAAGGCCTTGTCCGGATGATAAAAGGAGGCCGCAATGGAAGTGCGCATGGTTGCCCAAGAGTTTTACCTGAGTCCGTCACTGCGTGATTTTCTTGAACGGTGCCTGCATACGGCTTTTGCGCACGCGCGCGGCCAGGTGGCACGCATCGTCGTGCGCTTGCGTGAGTTAAATGGCCTTGACGGCGGTAAAGACAAGGTGTGCCAGGTCAGTGTGTTGATGCCAGGCAGCCCGGAGGTCGTGATTCGTGAAGTGCAGGAAGATATGTCCCAGGCGATCGACGGCGCCGTCAAGCGGGCCGCCTACCGTGCGATGCGCATGCTGAACCGAAAGCGCTTGCCTCGTGGACGCGGGCCGACTTCATGAAGCGCGAAACGCTTGCGCATTGATCGCGTGCGTCCAGCTTACTGCGCTCACGCAGGGGCGCGGCCGGGCTGGGCGACATCAGCCGGTTGCATCCTTCGTCGCCGGCCGGTCCGGGTTTTGCAGGTAGGCGCGCAATTCGGCAACCAGGCCTTGCTCGGCGTCGGATTTTGTCTGCGACTGTGCAAGCGATAATTCCAGCGTCCGGATCTGGCTTTGCAAGTCCTTGACGGCTGCGCCAGTTGCCGACAGTTGCGCCGCCAGTTGCTGTACCTGGGCATTTCTTTCCGCCAGTTGCGCTTCCAGAACCAGTGCCTGCTGTTCTTTTGCCTGCAGGCTTTCCAGTCCCTGCGCGAGCCGCCGGCCATTCTCCTGTGCATCGTGCAGCATTTGACGGGTGTGCGTCAGTTCGGCAATCAATCGTACGCCTTCCTGGTTGAGCCGCGTCGCTTCCTCCTGCTTGACCATGACCGATTGCTGTGCCTGGCGCAATGCTGCCTGCACCCCCTGCAACTGCAATTCATGGCGGCGCTCATCCCCGTCCCGCTGCACCTTGACGGATTGCCGGTAATGGTCGAGCGCCTCATACGCATGGCGGTGCTTGTCTTCCAGCGATTGCCGATGCGCTTCGTTATCCGCCAGCCGAAGCTGCAACTCACCGGCCTGCTGTTGCGCCGTGTGGCGCGCAATCGTTTCCTGCTGCAGCAGCTGACGCGTGTGGTGGTGCGCTTGCCCTTCCTGCTGCAGCAGCGCTTCCAGGCGCTGCAGCTGCGCCTGCTGCTGGTCCATTTGCGCGCGTGTTGCGGCCAATACGTCCGCATGCTGGCGCTCGCGATCCGCGTGCGCGGCCTGCAATGCCGTGATTTCGGTGCGCGCTTCATCCTGCAGTTGTGCGGCAAGCCGCTCGACCAATTGGTGTAGCGTGTCGCTGACGGAAGCCTTGCGTGAATCGGCTGCACCGTCTTCGTCGTCAAGTTCTTTCAAATACTTGTGAATGGTGGATTTCGAGCCTGTATTGCCAAGCGCGATGCGCACGGCGTCGACCGATGGGTGCCGGTTCTGGGCGAGCAGGGTATCGCGCGCTCTCCTGACCTCTGGTTTGTTCAATCCGCTGCGCGCCATGCCACCTCCGTCAAATAACGTACTGTAATACGTAATACATAATTACATACGATCCTATCGCGATTTCTGTTCGTTCCGCAATCGTCTTTTGATACCGGATAAACAAGGATTATCCGGTATGATCACGGCTTCCCCCCCATTTTTATGGCTCGGGCGCGTACTGTCCCGTTCGCCACCGACAACCCTCGATGCGATGAACATGCGCGACCAGTATTTAGAAGCAGCCACCCGCGACAACACGCGGCAAAGCTACGGGTCGGCAATTCGTCATTTCGAGGTCGAGTGGGGCGGCTTCCTGCCTGCCACCGCCGATAGCATCTCGCATTACCTCGCCCACTACGCTCCGACGCTGTCTGTTCATACGCTGCGCCACCGGCTTGCGGCGCTTGCACGCTGGCACAACGAACAGGGCTTCCCGGATCCGACGAAGGCGCCGATCGTGCGCCAGGTACTGCGCGGCATCGCAGCATTGCACCCGGTGCAGCAAAAGCAAGCCAGACCGTTACAGCTGGATTTGATCGAGCAAGTCGCTCTGTGGCTTGATGGCGCCATTGCCCAGGCCGATCGCACGGGCGATCGCGGGGCCGCATTGCGCCACCGGCGCGACAAGGCTTTGCTGCTGCTTGGCTTCTGGCGCGGGTTTCGCGGCGACGAATTGACCCGGCTGCGCATTGAACACGTGCAGGCGATCGCGGGCGAGGGCATGACTTGTTATCTCACCCACACCAAGGCAGACCGTACGTACCGCGGCTCGACATTCAAGGTGCCGGCATTAGCCAGGCTGTGCCCGGTGGAAGCGTACCTGGACTGGACGGGTGCCGCCCATCTCGATGAAGGGCCGGTATTTCGGGCGATCGACCGCTGGGCACATGTCAGGCAGCACGCATTGCGCACCGACAGCCTGATTCCGATACTGCGGGCGATGCTGGCCAATGCGGGCATTGCTTCGGCCAGGCTCTATAGCGGCCATTCGTTGCGGCGCGGCTTCGCCGCCTGGGCTACCTCGAATGGTTGGGATATGAAAACACTGATGGAGTACGTCGGCTGGAAGAACGTGCAGTCAGCGATGCGCTATGTCGATGCCGCTGAGCCATTCGCAGCCCAACGCCTGCAAGTCGGCGTCAAGAAATGACGAGGATTCCGGTAGCAACGCTTCTGCTCCGCCAGTGTGAATAGACACTGCTGCAATTCGCCGTCATCCGGACGCTTGGCTTCATCGCGGCACAGCGACCGGGAATGCCGATTATCGGGCTTGGGGCAGTCCAACGGCATGGTGGAAAGCTGCATCAATTCGTTCAAGCGGAATTACGTCAGCCAAATGGATCGCAGCACCGATGCTGCGGTATTGGGCCAATTGCCAGACGCCTTTGAACACTTCAATGAAGTCCATTCGCATGTTTAGGCAGGAGCTGCTGGGTCTGGCTCAGGAAACTGCCACTAGTTGGGCACTGACACCTGTCCGGTTATGCAGGGCCAAGGCCAGCGGGAAGGCATGATGATATATACGAGCGCTCTTTAGAAATTTTCCTACATGCTGCAACTGCGATGATAGGAATTTTTTTCGAATCCTCAAGTCTACCGAGTAAGCAAATCAACAACACCAATTCCTGAGTTATACAAACTCGTTGCGACAGCGTTGGAGGGGATGTGTGATCAAACACAGTCGATCATTGTTGCTCACCTGGCTCATAGCAGCTTGTTCCATATGCTTTGCGCAAAGTACGCCTTCTGCGTCCTCTCAAGCCCTTCCGGATACGATGGAAGAACGTGTTCGAGCATGCGTTAACTGTCATGGACAAAACGGGAAGGGCACGAACAACGTCTACTTCCCTCGCCTGGCAGGCAAGCCTGCCGGCTATCTGTATAACCAGCTGCTGGCCTTCCGCGACGGCCGCCGGAAGTATGCGCCGATGAACTATCTGCTCGCCTATCTCCCGGACGACTACCTGAAAAAAATGGCGCAATACTATGCCGATGCCAGGGAGCCGTTCGAAAGCTTCGGACCGCCAACCGCTTCCGAAAAGATTCTGAAACAGGGCCAGAGTCTCGTAGTCAACGGCGCGCCAAACCGGGGCATTCCCGCCTGCACCACCTGCCATGGGCCCGACCTGAGTGGACGCGAACCCGGTATTCCAGGACTGGTCGGTTTGCGGCCGGATTACATCACCGCGCAGATTGGCGCATGGCGCTACGGCACACGAACCTCCGTGGAACCGGACTGCATGCACCTGGTCGCTGCGCGAATGACGGAAGAAGATGTGGCTGCGGCGGCCGCATGGCTGGCCGCCATGCCAATTCCGGCAAATACCACTCCCTTGAAGCAATCATCCGTACGCCTGCCGCTGGAGTGCGGCAGCCAGAAGCCATAGGCGAGTCATACAGTCAGGAGAACGAACGTGACGTTCTTAACCAAGCGAAGCCGGGACCTGCTGCTGGCGGCTTCCCTATCCGCTGTCACGCTGTTCGCCGGTAACGGCAACGCGTATGCCCAGGCCGGCAAAGCCAAAGCCGGCGCGTCGGCAGAGCAGATTCGGCGCGGCGAGTATCTGGCGCAGGCCGGTGACTGCATCGCCTGCCATACGGTGCCGGGCAAAAAAATCTTTTCCGGTAACCGGGCAATGCCCACGCCTTTCGGCACACTCTATGCGCCCAACATCACGCCGGAGCCGAAGACTGGCATCGGAAAATGGACTGCGGAGGAGTTCTACAAAATGATGCATACCGGCCGCTCCCGTGATGGTTCGCTGCTCTATCCCGCGATGCCGTTTGCTTCTTATACCAAAGTCACCCGGCAGGATTCGGATGCAATCTTCGCCTACCTGATGTCGGTGCCCCCGGTCGTCCAGCAAAACCGTCCGCATGAACTGCGGTTTCCTTATAACAATCGGAGCCTGCTGATAGGCTGGCGCACGCTATATTTTCAGGAAGGCGAATACCAGCCCGACAAAACCAAATCGGCTGAATGGAACCGTGGTGCGTACCTTGTGCAGGGACTGGGGCATTGCGCCATGTGTCATACGCCGATTAACGCATTGGGTGGCACTTCCGAAGCCAAAGCCTTCCAGGGCGGGTTGATCCCGATGCAGCACTGGTACGCTCCGTCCCTCACCTCGAACCGGGAGGCAGGTCTCGGTGAATGGGAAATTCAGGACATCATGGATCTGTTGCAGAAAGGCGTGTCAAAGCGCGGCACAGTCTACGGCCCGATGGCGGAAGTCACCTATAACAGCCTTCAGCATCTCACCGATGCGGATGTCAGGGCCATGGCGGTCTACCTGAAAAGTCTCCCGGACAAGGAAACATCGGTACGCGGACCAAGCCAGCTGCCCAACACACCGGAAGCGACCCAATTATTCATCGATGGCCGCCGCGTGTACGAAGACAAATGCGCAACCTGTCATGCCGTCGACGGCACCGGCAAGCCGCCTCATTATCCGCCGCTGGCCAACAACCAATCGATCGAAATGGAATCGGCAGTCAACCCGATCCGCATGGTCCTGAACGGTGGATATCCGCCCGGCACCAAGAAAAACCCGATGCCCTATGGCATGCCGCCGTTCGCGCAGGAACTCTCCGATATGGAAGTCGCCGCAGTCGTCACCTATATACGTACCGCATGGGGCAATCGCGGCGCGCCAGTCACACCCCGAGAAGCCAACGACCTTCGCTCCGCTACCCTGGAATAGCCATCCATGATTTACGAACCGAATGACAGCAGCATTGACAATCCGGAGGCAAATCAGCACGCAGTCGACGAAATCGTCAGCCGTGGTCCCGGCGGGGCGCTCGCCCTGGCAGGCACGGCCGTCATCCTCGTCCTTGCCATCTATTTTGCCTTTTATTTCCTTGTTTTCTTGCCGCGTAACTGACCGTTGCCTATGTCGACACCGTCCAAAGCCAGTCATCACGATAGTAGCCAGGTTGCCGCCAAAGCCGAATGGCGATGGGCAATATTCGTCATTGCCGTTATCGCCTTGCTGCTTGGCGTGATCGCCTATACCAGTCTGCATTGGGTGATGATGCCCTCCAAGGGTGTCGAGACCATCAACCCGTCCACGCTCCACATTTCCGGCGAATTCACCGAGGAGAATCTTGGCTCAGCGGTTGAGCCGGACGGCTCTGTGACGGTTCGTGTCGTCGGCCAGCAATATTCATTCACGCCGCAATGCATCCTGGTTCCGGACAGGACACCGGTCAAGTTCAGGGGGACGAGCGGTGACGTCATCCACGGATTCATCATCGCTGAAACCAATGTGAACGTGATGCTGGAGCCTGGTTATATCTCCACGTTCCACACCACGTTCAAGCGCCCGGCGATGCATGTCATGCCTTGCCATGAATTCTGCGGCGTCGGGCACGCCGGCATGTGGGCAAGGGTCAAGGTGATTGATAAGGACACATTCTTCAAGCAGTCCGAAAATCAGCGGAGGCAAAGCTGTGTTCAATAGCAGAAAACTGGTATTGGCCCATTTCTGGCTGGCCTTCATCGCATTCCTGATTGCGCTGATCCTGGGCGAGTGGCAGATGTATGTGCGTAGCCCCTTGCATCCGGGACTCAGCAATCCGGAACTGTATTACCGGTCGGTAACTGCCCATGGGTCGGCCATGGCCTATGTCTTTCCTACACTGGTCGCCATGGGATTCGGCTACGCGATCGTGGAACTGGCGCTGAAGCGACCATTGGTCGGCCTCAGATGGGCATGGGCCGGCTACATACTGATCGTCGTCGGTACCATAGTCGCGATGGTGCCGGTGGCAATGGGTCTGGCGTCGGTTCTGTACACATTTTATCCACCGATGATCGGCAATGCGTTTTTCTATATTGGCGTGGTACTGGTGGTGGTCGGCTCGTGGATCTGGGTGGCCCTCATGTCCATCAATCTGCGGCTCTGGAAAAAGGACAATCCCGGTACACCCATCCCGTTGCCGATGTTTGCAAATGTCGCTGGCGCCTATCTGTGGGCATGGACTTCGGTTGGTGCATCGCTGGAAATCCTGTTCCAGATTCTGCCGGTCGCACTGGGGTTCAGGAACACCATCGATGCCGGCCTGGCGCGCATCCTGTTTTCCTGGACCTTGCACGCCATTGTTTATTTCTGGCTCTTTCCGGCGTATATCGCTTTCTATACCCTGATTCCGCGTGCGATCGGCGGCAGGCTTTACAGCGACATGATGGGACGCGTGGCATTTGTCCTATTCCTTGTATTCTCGATGCCCATCGGGATTCACCATGTATTCCAGGATCCACAGGTTGGTGAGGGGTTCAAGCTGCTGCACGCGATTTTTACCGGGATGGTATCGGTGCCCACGCTGTTGACGGTTTTCACCATCACCGCATCGGTTGAAATAGCCGGCCGGCTGCGCGGAGGCAAGGGACTGCTGGGATGGGTCAAGGCGCTGCCGTGGAAAAATCCGATGATGCTGGCGATCGCCTTCTCGTTCATCATGCTGGGATTTGGCGGTGCGGGTGGAATCATCAACATGAGTTACAAGATGGATTTTACCGTCCATAACACCCAGTGGATTACCGGGCATTTCCATTTAATCTTTGGCGGTGCCATCGTCATCATGTACTTTGCCATCGCATACGACCTGTGGCCCCATCTCACCGGCAAGGCGCTCGACAGCCTGCGGCTGATGCGCATGCAGCTGTGGTTATGGTTCATCGGCATGATCGTGGTGACCTTCCCGTGGCACTATGCGGGAATACTGAGCATCCCGAGGCGCATGGCGTATTTTGATTACAGCGACCCCGCGATTTCACCGCAGGCGCTGTCGGTGCTCATCACCTTTTTCGGCGGCCTGCTGCTGGTCGCTTCGGCGGTTCTCTTCATCATCGTGCTGGCGCGAGGGCATCTCGGCTCGCAGATCAAGCTGCCGGAATTCCGGTTCAGCATACCGGTGCACCAGCCCAGCCGGGTACCGATCGCATTGAACAGCTTCGCGCTGTGGCTGGCGCTGATGATCGGCCTGACGCTGGTAAATTATGGTTTTCCGATCGCCAAGCTGATGGCTGTCGAAGAAACGTCCGTTCCCGCCATACCCGTGGGAGTAAAGCGATGAGCACCGAGCGCCTTTTTTCGCTGAAAAATCCGTGGTTCACCTGGTCGGTTGGCGGTGTTATCGCGACTGCGCTCATTTCCGTGCTGGTCGGGTTTGTCTGGGTACCCTACAAGCAAAATGACAAAACCATTACCGGATTATGGGATGCCATCTGTCGGGCCGCTGGTGTCGCCAGCGCGACTGAATCGCCCGGCAAATCGGACGGAAAGGTAATTCAATCCAGCGAGGTGATTGTATCGCCTCAGATGCTGGCTTCCGATAATCTGTCCGTTGGGCGCGGCGCAACACTGGCTATGCGGTGCACCATGTGTCATGGCGTTCGCGGAATGAGCGAGGCAAGCACGCCAAACCTGGCGGGTCAGTATGCGGAAGCGATCTACAAGCAATTACGCGACTATAAATCCGGGCATCGGGAAAGCGCCGTAATGGCTCCGCTCGTCCGCGACCTGAGTGACCAGGACATGCGCGACCTGGCGTCTTACTATGCCTACCTGCCAAAACTGACGCAGCACAACACGCTGGGGGACCAGCTCAAAGCCCCCGCCATCGTGCAAGTCGGCTCGCCGATGCGCAATATCGCGCCTTGCGCTTCCTGCCATGGCGGCAGCGATGTCAAGACAGCGAGTCCGTTGCTGGATGGGGAACCAGCGTCCTATATCCGCGACCAGCTGTACGCGTTCGCCAACGGGACACGCCGCAATGATATCCACGGCCAGATGCGAAACATCGCCCGGCAGATGACGCCCGAGGAAATAGAAATCGTGGCCCGGTATTATTCACGACGATAGCGTCCGAATGCCGCCAACCTTCTCCAGTCGTCCCACCTGTCCTTGTGCTTTGAGGCGCGAGAGTAATAACTCAGCCTCGCTGAGGGTGGGCCGAGATGACATTTGCGGTTTCGTCGATACGCAAAAGGATTGCATCAACACTCCACCGTTTATATTTGATATGAGAACAGCGATGTTGACATCGAAACGCGGACTGGTGTCCGGGCCAATGATCAGACCATCATGAGCTGATTGCGCGGAGGGGTGGATCGAGCTGAGCGGCGCGATGGATCAGATGAAAATGGACGGCTAAAGATTTCGGATAGAGGGTTCAAATGAAATTCAAGGATTACTACCAGGCGCTTGGGGTCGAGCGCAACGCCACCCAGGATGAGATTAAAAAAGCCTATCGCAAGCTTGCACATGAGTATCACCCCGATATTTCGAAAGATCCGAAAGGCGAAGAAAAATTCAAGGAAATCGGAGAAGCGTACGCAACCTTGAAAGATCCGGAGAAGCGCCAAGCCTATGATGATCTGGGTAAACATGCGCCCGGTCAGCAATTTACTCCGCCTCCTGAGTGGCAACGGGAATTTCATACGGACGGGTCAGGCTTTGATGACGTTGACCTCGCCGATTTGTTTGCAAGCTTTGGCCGGTCGCGGCGCGCTGGACAGGGCCGTGAAAAGTTTTCTCAACCGGGACAGGACTATGAAATTGCAGCGCCTGTAACGATCGAGCAAATTTTCAACGGCGCAGAGATTGAAGTCCGCACGCAACTGCCAGAGTACGATCAAAACGGCCTCGCCCATCGTGTCACACGTACGTTTCGCATCACCGTTCCCAAAGGTGCAGCCGATGGGCAGCGTCTGCGTCTGGCAGGCAAGGGCGGCCCCGGATTCAACGGCGGCCGGCCGGGCGACTTGTACGTCGCGCTTGCATTGCAGCCGCATCCCTTGTATCGGGTAAGCGGGCGCGATCTCTATATCGACTTGCCGCTGGCGCCATGGGAAGCAGTGCTCGGTGCGGACATCAAAATTCCCACTTTGGCTGGTGCGGTGGAACTCACTGTCAAACCGGGAACGGTAAGCGGCCAAAAATTGCGACTGGCAAAACGTGGGCTGACAGGGGCGGATGGCAATGTGGGTGCGTTGTATGCAATAGTCAGAATCGATGTGCCGAAGACGGTCGGCGGCGATGAACGCACACTATATGAAAAGCTCGCGTCGACGTCTGCATTCAACCCGCGCGAACACTTTGAGAAAGGAGTGGCGCCATGAACATGCAACAGGCAGATTCGATCTGGCTCAACGACACCCAGGTTTGTCACATGGACCATCTAGTGGAAGTTTCAGGATTGTCAGTCGAGGAGATCGAAGATCTGGTCGTGAGCGGCGTGATTGCGCCGGTGGACCAAAGGACGCAACCTCACTATTTTCAACTTCGATACATTGTGACGGTCAACACAGCACGGCGCCTGCGCGACGATTTTCAACTCGACCGACATGGCGTGGCATTGGCGCTAACGTTATTGCGGCGGATAGACGAACTGGAGGCGGAACTGGCGGCGACTCGGGCGAAGCAGGGTAGGCAAATATAGGTGCCTCGGTAATCCCCCCAATTTTGAAGCGGCCTGATACGAGAAACTATGCGGCCAAGGCCGGTCTCTGTTTCGGTGTGATGCCGCCGATGGCCATGTTGGCGCGCTCGTGACGATAAGTCCAGATCCTCGTCTTGACGTACTGACCGGTGCGCATTCCAGTCATTGCGCGGCGGTTTGGCAAAGCGCCGGCTATAGTCGGCAATGAAAGAGGGCGCATGGGCATTCGCCGCCGCCATGGTGGAAATGCCTTCCAGTCGCAATTCCTTGACCAGCCGGTCCTGCAGCGTCAGGTTGGCTCGCGCCACGCGGCCCTTGGCCTGGCTACTGTTGGCACACAGGCTCTCGATATTGAGCTGGTACAGCACCCGCCCGAAGTGCGTTACGCCATGCTCATTGTCGACCTGCTTGCGGTTGACCCGGAAGATCGAGGCCTTGTCACTGTAGAACGCCTGCGGCTGCAGGTAGCGTTTGGTGGCGTCGAAGTAGCTGAATGTCGATTCCGAGTACGTGAAGTGCAAGTGCATCAATTGGCTAGTGGCATCATCGATGGACACCAACAGCGTGCAGCTCGGGCCGCGGCCTTCAAACCAGGCCTGGTCGCTGCCATCGATTTGAACCAGCTCGCAGGCCAAAATCAGCGTAGCGAGCCCGGATCAGGTTCAACGCTATCTTGGTCAGGTCTTGCGGCAGGTGGTTGTTACTCGGACGACCACGACGCCGCGAGACGATGCCAGCAGCACCATTCTCCTTGACTCGATTGACCAGACGCCGAACCTGCCGGTCTGTCAGGCCCAGGCGCTGCGCTGCGCGCGAAGGTTGAAGGTTGCCGTCGACCACGGCCCCAATGACCTTTAATCGATCCAGATCTTGCATTGCCATCGTAATCGTTCCGGTTCTGTCCACGTCCGCCTCCCAGCGTGAAATCGATGCTGTTATAGTGCGGAAAAACGGACATTTGAACTTTGCTCTTACATTCTAGGATCGCATAACTTTTCTTATGTTAAATAAGCTGCGAAAATTCCATTGCGGGCAAGGGAACGAAGGTATTGTTCTGAGGAGTTCAAGCGGGGGGCGGTGCGCCTGGACCACAACCTTGATGAAGTAAGGCAGCCATAGCCAGGGACCTGGGAATTGGTACCAATCTTCTTGGTCGGTGGTGCCGCGATATGGCCAGTGGCGGCCAAACGACTGGAAGCAGTACCGGCAAAGGGACAGGCGAGGACGGCGCAGCATTGAAGTGGTGGATTCAGCAAATGCATGAACGTAAGTCATTAGACTCCTTATCCATTCACACTACAAAGAGTGAAAAAAGATAAAAGCAGGTGTGCCAGTTCGCTTTTTCGAATGTCGCGCTCGCTTTATGTATACAAGTCCAAGGCACTGATCTGGTATAAAAATTTGTATCCGGTCTTCAGGTGACGTCCCAATATTCCTTCATCAACGTGTCGTTGTCGCTCTCGCGGAAGCGTTGAAAGAGAGCAGAACGAAGCGAGCTGTACGGGCAGTCTTCTGGAATGCGGACATTGATGAACCATTCGCGAATTTCGCGCTTCCTGAAGCCTGCAGTGATCGCGTCGATTTCGATCTTCGAGAGGCTTGGGTGCCACAGGTCCACGATGAGGACAACTCGTTGTTCTGATGAGCCATTGTAGGTTTCGTGCCGATACGAATCCGAAAAGAACAGCACTTCGTTTTCTTTCCAAGTCAAGGTCTGCCCCGCCACCCGCAGCCAGCAGCCGGCAGGTACGCGCAGCCCCAAGTGGCAGCGAATCCGGACGCTGTCCACGCTGTAATGCGGCAGTAGATGGGTTTTCGGTTCATGCGACGAGAAAATCATGTCGCTCCACGGATAGACGTGGCTTGAGAGAGACAGCGATTCCACAATCTTCGTCGTCAGTGGAACGTGTTCCGCAGTAGGAAGCCGTTCGCCCATGTGACAGATCGGGAACACATCCCAGCGCCCGCCGTTGAGCCCGCCCTCGGTATAGGCTTGATAGTCGATGCCATCCGCTTCGGCGAGGATGGTCTGGTAGGACGCCTTCAGCGTCTCGGCGACATCCGACAATGCGCTGTACTCCCTGGCTGAGTAAACAGCCCGATAGTCGAGTCCGGGAAAGACCGGCAGAAGACTCGTATCCTGATACGGGGCTTTGGTTTCTTGACTTGTTCCTTCAAGAATGGACAAGTACTGCTTGACGCGATCGAGCTCAGGACCGGCCGACATTACTCGGTCATAGTAGCCGCCTGCTTTCATCACTTCGATGATGTGTGGCCAGATGGCTTCGCGCGTGGCGGGTTCCGAATCCGTTTCCGATAATTTCAATGGGCGATTCATAAAGTCTCCTGCATGATCGATTGTTCCATTTTAGTTTCCGGTCACATGACCAAAGCAGCGTTTCGACCGCGCTTCGCTGCCGGACATAATGTGTCTCGTCCGCTGCCTTCAAGCCAGTGATCCGGTTCTTTTCATCGACAAAAACGGTCGTCGGGCCAAAGTTTCGACATCGGCGTTGCTCGTCGTGATGTTCATGATCATCCATGCGGTCCCGCCTTCTCGATTCATTATGCGGATCGCACATCGTTGTTGGTCGTGGGGCAATAAGAAAGATGAAGTAGATCGCAAGATATCGACTCCATGCTCGCGCAACCGAGCAGGGCAAGACTTGTGTCGATTTCGTGCTTCAAGATATTTAGAACACTCAGTGCTCCATTTTCTCCGCCCACAGCCAAGCCGTAGAGGAGCGGCCGCCCGAGGAAGACGATACTGGCGCCAAGCGCGAGAGCCTTCAAAATGTCGGTACCGCGCCTGAATCCGCCGTCCACCATGACTGGCATTTTCGGTACCGCCTCGATGACAGGCAGGAGTGCGTCCAATGGCGCTATTGCGCCGTCCAGCTGACGTCCGCCATGATTCGACACGATCAGGGAGTCGACTCCAATGCCATGCGCCTTACGCGCGTCCGCGGGATGAAGAACCCCTTTCAATATAAGTTTGCCCGGCCACTGCTCCCGAACCCATTCGATATCGTGCCAGCCGAGTGCTCCGCTTCCCGCACGCGGGGCGGCTTGACGACTCACGATCGGCAAACCACGCTCGGCGCGAAGGTTTTCCAAGCGGGGAACACCTTGCCGCAGCAACGTCTGTGCGAAGGTCTCTATCAGCCAACGTGGCCGCGAGACGCCACCCGCTACCAGGCGGAAACTGGGGCGAAACGGCACCGAAAATCCATTGCGTATTTCCGCTTCTCGCAATGGCACCACGGGCAGGTCGATTGTGAGCACGAGAGTGTGTATTCCGGCGCGTCGGATGCGTGTAAGCATTGCGCTCATCGCTTCTCGTGAGCTCGGCAGATAGGCCTGGAACCAGAGGTGTGGATATTCGGCAACCACCTGCTCCAGCGGCGTGGTGGATGCGGCGCTCAGAATGAACGGCAAACCTGCTTGCCGCGCTGCGCGCGCCATCTTCCGGTCACCGTCGAAACAGCAGAGGCCCATCACGCCCATCGGAGAGATCCCGAATGGTGACGCGTAACGCTGTTCCCAAAAATTGGTCTCCTGCGTCCGTTCAGATGCCACGGAGAGCTGACGTGGAATGAAGGACCATCGATCAAAGACGGCACGGTTCGATCGTACCGACTGTTCGTCGCCGGCCCCGCCGGAGATATAGCCATAGATGCTGGGCGGCAAACGGCGCTTCGCGGCTTCTTCAAAGTCGGAGAGGGTTAGGAAAGGCGATTTCATGGGGCTTCGCCGGTTCGGCGGTACGGGCAAGATCGACCGCCATGAATGCGAACGTTCAGCACAGCTTGCTCACCGTTGCCACGGCTGTGACGCTTCAGCGCCGGCCAGGCAATCGCTCAGGCACCGCCCTTCGGCCGTATAGAACTTGGCTTCCTGTCCTTGTTCAAGCACTGCATGGATTGCAAGCGCATACGTCCTTGCGTTCGATTCGATGTGCGCCTGGTATTCCAGCATTGCCGTTTCATGCATCGTTCTTGGATCCATCGCTCGCATTCGCTGTACTACCTGCTTCGCTGTTGGTGCTGGCGGCCCGAGCGCATCTTCACGAATGCTCCGAAACGCGCAATGCCTTCCCTGATCCGTTCCGGATCCGAATTACTGAATGCAAGCCGTACACGATCGCGGCCGTCGTCGCCCAGCGCGAAGAACGAAAGCGGCATGGTCAGCACCCCATGTTCATTGGCGCAGAACTCAGCCTCGTCGCGCCCGAATTCGAATGGCAGGCGCACTGTCAGAAAAAAGCCACCGTCCGGGCGATTCCACGTCACGTCATCCTCGTACCCGGAAAACGTGTCCTCCAGGCTGTGAAGCATGGCATCACGGTTGGTGCGATAGTGATGGATGACCGGCGTGATCAGCTTACGCAGGCTCCCTGCTTCGGAAAGCAGTATCGCGCCGGCAATCGCCTGGCCAATCTGGCTCGTATTGACCGTCGCAAAGCTCTTTGCCTGTGACAAGGCGTCAAGCATTTCGGCACCCGACTGCCCGCCCGACATTTCGCCTTCGGGCACGACTGCAAAGCCGACGCGAAGGCCCGGGCAGATCGACTTCGAGTACGTCCCAAGGTAGACAACGCAGCCTTTGGTATCCAACGCAAACATGGTCGGCACAACGTCGCCGTCGTACCTGAACATGCCGTAGGGATTGTCCTCAAGAATGACGACGCCGTGGCGGGCACAAACCTCGATTATCTGCTGGCGCTCAAGGTGTGAAAGCACGCTGCCGGTCGGGTTGTCGAAGTCAGGCACGAGATAGACCGCGCGTGGCCGCTTATTCTCGGAGCGCGCATTCCGGATAGCTTCTTCCAGCGCGTCTGCAAGCGGCTTACTATCATCGCTGGCAAATGGCACGATGCCAATGCCGTTCATGTCAGCAATGCCGGTAATGCCGATGTAGGCTGGGCTGCGCGTCAGGATGATGTCGTCAGGATGTCGGCAAAGATGAGTAATGCATAGGCTCATCGCCTCCTGGCAACCTGTGGTCACGACGATCTGCCTGGGGTGGCACGAAACACCCTCGTCGAGCGCGAGCTGTCGCGCTATCAGGTCGCACATGATGCCGTTAGTGCGTCCATACTGGCCGATGAGATTGCGGGCGGTTTCGTTTGGCAGCCCATGCTGCCTCGCAAAGTGTTCGACGAACAACGGAATTCGGCCAATCCACGCCTCGATATCGAAGAACTGTTCCGCCGGGCGCCCCGACGCGAACGAGATCGCTGACGGGTAATTCTGCGCGACCTCGTTGAGAAAATTCATCACGTCGAGCCGTGATGACCCATCGGTGTTACGAGTGTGGACGGATCTGGTATTCATTGTGGTGTGCGCTGGATTGGCCTGTTGTCAGAATGCGCCCTTCTTCTCCAACTGCGAGAAGAGTTCCTGTACGTTTTCCTGAAGAAATCCTTCTTCGCCTGTTCGTTCAATGAATTCGAAGCACATGCCCGAGTTGTGATCCCGGCTCGAGAAAACCTGGCGCAGGCCTGCACCCTTGATGACGTTTGTGTCGAACAGCATGCCTTGCTCCGCGAGATTCTCTGCTGTCATTTCAGCATCGTCGACGGCCAGCGCGATATGCGCAATGCCGGGTCCGAAGTTTTCGATCAGCCGGGACACCTGCGATGCCGGCTCTGTTCCTTGGCAAAGTACAAACTTGATGTCGTTGTGTTCCAGTTCCGCCGAAATCATGCCGGTTTGTTCTCCCTTGATGGTGCGACGCCGGATAAGGCTGAAACCAAGTACGTTGGTAAACAAATGCACAGCCTTCTCAAGATCTATCACGGCAAGCGCAATGTGGTCGATCTTGGCATACTTGCGGGGCTCAATAGTGGCGGCATCGATGGCTGCATTAATGGCGGGTTCGTCTGTCACGTTTTTTCTCACGTCGTCTCCAGTCATTGTGTAGTCCAAAAACAGGCCATCCAGCCTGCGGCCACTTCGTCAAGCATCCAGAGGCCGAGCTTATGATGCAGCGTGGCCGAACGCAATCTGAGCCGGTGGCCCTTCATAAGCCAGTGCCGCCGCATAGTCCGCGGCCTCCATGCCGATCCTGTCGAGCACGGCAAATTTCCAATGTGACTGGCCAACCATCGAGCCTTCGGCACGCAAAACGCTAGCGTGATCCGGGCGAATGTCGACCGAAAAATCCTTCAGCTCGCAAGTAATTCCGAGGCCTTGGGCCTTGACGAACGCTTCCTTGCGAGCCCAGCAGCGAAAGAATCCGTCCGCTTGCTGGTCAGGTGGCAGCGCCTTGATCGCTGCCTGTTCATCGTCACTAAATATGCGTGCCATGCCATGAAGGTCCGGCATATCACGTTCCACAAGCTCGATGTCGATGCCGATGCGCCGCCCACGTGCAAGCGCAATAAGCGCCAAACCGCCCGAATGGGATACGTTGAATCGCCAATTCGAGCCCATCGCGTGGTCCAATTCCGGTTTGCCTCTGTCGGTATAGCGAAACATTACGCGCGACGGGGCAACATCCAAGATCCCGCCAAGCAACTTGCGAAGGACCGCACGGCAGACGACGTAGCGGTTCCGATGCAGCTCGAACCGGAAACTTCCAGCGCGCACGCGCTCCTCCTCCTGGAGAACAGTTGCGAGCCTGGCAACCACGCCGGATTCGAGGTCCAGCGCAAGCTGCCACACCTGAATAATCTCGTCCGCCGATCCGGATCCCATGCGTGTCTGTCCTTTCTGTCTCTTCATTTCGAGCCCCGGGACATGCGGAGATCATGACGGAGCTGCGCCGGATCTCTGGAGCATCTGACACCGACCGCTGTAAAGGCACGACAACTTTATGCAAGACGCGTTCTTCTGCAGATTGTGTGCCACATCGTTATTCGCGTCGTAAGGACATGAAAAATAAGGAGCTTTTGTGTGATGGCGAGGTACGCCGCCTCGTTCGCTGGATGGAATCCCGGACGCGGGCGGCCCTTATTCCGAAAAAGGTAACTTTGCTCGTTGCCACCGCGCAGAGATTGTGCGTCCATGACACACCGCCGACGGGAGCACGGCGCGTAGCACACAACGCACGGAAGGGCGAAATTCCTCCTTCTGCTGAGAGATGACCACACCTGCTGCCCGGCACTGCGCAAGGCACGCTTCGTGCATGAGCTTTGCGATTTTTCCGGCTGGAGACCAAGCCTACCGTCAAGGCCACGGATTACCAAGGAGGACAGATGAAATACCTGAAGAAGAACATTGCATTCGAACCGCTCATTTGCCGTTGGTATGCGTGGCCCTTCCTCGTCTCGCCGGCCACATTTTCGATGGTCGCGAAGAACCGCATGATCCCTCTGCTCGAATCATTTGTTGAAGATCCGGACTTTCACCGCGAATCGGTCAAGGACCCTGCGCTGCTTGGCGGAACCTTCATCGATTTCTCGGGCGACGTCCGTCTTGCCGAACAGCTTCTCGACAAATTACAGGATGACTTGCGTGAGCAGCTCGCCTTTGCCGATGCGATGGTGTTGGCCAACGATTTGCTGATCCGCGACGGCAACGGCGGCACCCTGGAAAATCTGTATGAGCAGATGCCAAAACCGCTTCGCGGCGCGGTGGAGCTCGGCTACGACCTCAACAACCATCCATCGCTGCGCGTATTCGAATCGCTGCTGTACGCCAGTACGCTGTATAAGCCGGCCCTGCAGTCGGTCTTCCTGAGGCAGGTCACCTCGGACGCCCGCCCCTTCGTTCTGACCACTCCGCACATAGACACATCCGGCGGCCTGCTTGTCAACGCACCATTTGCGGACGAAATCTATGACACACTGGCCAAGTCGCGCGAGCAGGGACTCAACGATGATGAGTTCCGCGCGCTCGAGATGGCGCTCGCCGACAGGTCCGAAGGGATCGAGCATCTCGGTGACTATTTCACCGATGAGGCGCCGCCGCGGCGTTATGAACGCCATGACGGCGATGGCATCCGGGTACGCTATTTCGGCCACGCGACGCTTCTGATCGAAGACGGCACAACCACGATCATGAGTGACCCGAGCGTGGGCTATGAGGGAACGGCCGCCATCGACTACTACAGCTTCTCCGATCTTCCCGACCGCATCGACTACGTTGTCATCACCCACAATCACCAGGACCATGTCCTCTTCGAGATCTTGCTGCAACTGCGCCACAAGATTGGCACGATTGTCGTCCCGAAGTGCAATGGCGGTTTCGTGCAGGATCCTTCCTTGAAACTTGTGCTCGAGAAGGCCGGCTTTTCTTCGGTTGTGGAGCTGGACGACTTGGAGGTGCTGCCGATTCCTGGCGGCACGATCACTGGCTTGCCCTTCCTGGGTGAGCACTGCGATCTCCATATCCGAAGCAAGCTCGGATACCAGATCGAGTTGCGTGGGCAGCGGGCGATGTGCCTCGCCGATTCGAACAACCTCGATCCAGTGATGTATGAGCGTCTCGCCAGGCTGCTGCCGAATCCGGATCTCATCTTCATCGGGATGGAATGTACCGGTGGGCCCATGTCGTGGCTGTACGGCGACTTGCTGACACGCCGGCTGCGGCGCGAACACGATCAGTCGCGGCGGCTGAACGGCTCCAATTTCGAAAAAGCGAGCAGGATCGTCGACCAGTTCAAACCGTCCGGCGTATTCGTGTATGCAATGGGTGCGGAGCCATGGTTCACCCATATCACCAGCATTCTCTACAATGACCAGTCCCCGCCGATCGTCGAATCCAACAAGCTGATCGCGTATTGCCGGTCGCGCGACCTGGCATCCGAGCGCCTGTTCGGCAAGCGCGAAATCATTGTAGTTGATCACCGCTTGCAGTTCGCCTGAGCACGGCGCTGGTCGTCCCCCGTTTCCGGAGTTGGAGAGAAAGCATGGAACCCCTATTCAGCCTGAAGAAGAGCGCAGTTGTCGAGCCTCTGGTCAACCGCTGGAGCGCCTACTCGCAATGTATTTCACCGCTGACCGCCAGCCTGTATGCGAATCATTACCAGGTGCCGAATCTGCGTCAGTACCTGCAGTCGCCAGAACTGGCAGTGGAAGCATGCAAGAACCCGAAGTACCGTGCGGGACGCTTCGTCAACATCCCGGTCGTGCGGGCAAAGGAAGTCGAAGCATTTCTCGCCCAATCGGAGAAGGAGTATGCAAACAGCATCCGGATGGCGCAGGAAACGCTCCGGTTCCAGGCACAGTTGACCGCCGCTGCGAGCGCGGGCCTGCCGCTTGCTCCGTTCTATGCCCGGGTGCCGGATGAATTGCGCGGCTATGTGGAACTGGTCTACGACTATTTCACGCGGCCCGGCATGCGCGTCATCGAGCCTCTTCTCTACGAGAGCAAGCACTACAAGCCGCACCTGCAGTCGTTTCGCCTATTCTCTTTGAAGAACGACAGGTCGCGCGAATTCATTTTCAGCACGCCCCGGCTTCCCAATACGGCGGAAATCGACTGGCAAGTGCGCTTCGACGATCCGAAGGTGGATGCGCTGTTCGCCTTGGACACGACGCCTCAGCCCTTGAGCGCAATCCGCGAATTGCTCGACATGCCCGCCTCCTCCGACGCGCTGCTGCGCACCCTGTTTGCGGAAACGCCGATGCCGGAACCGCGCCGGCAGGGCACTGGCCATATCCGCGTGCAGCATTTCGGCCACGCCTGCGTCCTGATCGAATGGAACGGCACCAGTATCCTCATCGATCCCTGCTTCGGTCCGACGCCAACCGAAGAGACGGAAAAGCGCCTGTCGTACAACGATTTGCCAGCCCACATCGACTACGCGCTGATCACCCACAACCATCATGATCACTTCTCGCTGGAAACCCTGCTGCGCATTCGCCACCGGCTGGGCTGCCTGGTGGTGCCGCGCTCGCATGGCCTGCACTATGGTGACATCTCGCTCAAGCTGCTTTCCCGGAAGCTGGGTTTCAGGAACGTCGTCGAGGTCGACACCCTTGATACTTTGCCGTTACCGGACGGACGGATCGTGGCAGTTCCCTTCCTTGGCGAACACTCGGACCTGCCGCACTCGAAAACCGCCTTTGTCATCGAGATTGGCAAGCAGAGAATGATGTTTGCCGCCGACTCCGACTGTCTCGATGCGCGCCAGTACGAACATCTGGCGCGCGTCCTCGGACCGGTACAAACCGTATTCCTGGGCCTAGAATGCGTCGGTGCGCCGATGTCCTGGAGTTGCGGTGCCTTCTTCCCCGTCAAGCCAACCATGCAGCAAGATCAGACACGCCGCCAGCATGGGTCGGACTCGGAGCGTGGAATGCGCATGCTGCGCGCGCTCGGTGCCAAGCGCCTCTATGTCTATGCAATGGGCCTGGAGCCGTGGTACGAATGGCTGCTCGGCCTGGCATATACGGACGACGCGCAGCAGATCAAGGAGATGAAGAAGATCCTGATGGATGCGAAGAATGCGGGCTTGGCAGACGCACGCCTGCTTACCGCGAAGACGACGATCGTGATCGAAGATGTGCAGCAGGAAGAAGCCGAACACGCGGTAAGCTAGCGCTCCCCTGCCCTCATCAATTAGACGGCGGGAACGCTGAAGAACGTCTCACGGCGAATGATCTTTTCGTCCTGAAACAAGTAGACGTCGCAGAAGCCGACATCCAGATCCCTGCCGCCTTTGTCCACACCGTGAAAGGCGCCGGTCACGCAGACCGAAGGCGATTCCGGGTCGCACAACAGCGTGTTGATCGTATGGCGGCCGCTCTTGACTATGCGCGTGCGCTCGTAGAAAACGTGCAACTGGTCCAGGCCCTGTATGGCATCGTAGCCTGGCCGGCGGTACTCGATGCGTGGATGGAAATACGTATCGAGCGCCGACCAGTCGGATGCGTCGATGCTGTTAAACATGCACAGCACGACGTGTTCCAGCTTATCTCTCATATCCATTCCTCCGATATGCTGACAAGGTCGCCCTGGATCGCCGGGCATGCCCGGCAGTCCGGGCTTCATGCATCCGGTCCCGCTAGTCGGGCCGCGGCTTCGTTCTTACGAGGCGTTTCTCTCATAGAGATAACCGTCGCTGTACACATGGTCGACACCACCCCAGCGCATGGCGCTGCCAACGTCCGGGAAGAACCCGGAGCCGTTCAGGTTCGCGCTGGTATTGCAAAGTAGCGGGATTCCGGTGAGCTTGTGGTATTCGCTCAATAGCCGATAGATCGTTTCGTTCTCGCGCGCATTGACGGTCTGCAGGCGGGCGGTGTCGTCCAAATGGCAGATCGCCGGTATCCGGCTGCGCCATTCGGGCAGTACGACATGGTCGAACAGCATGTGCGGATCGTGCGAGCCGGGACTGAAGATGCCGGGCGCATGCTCCTCCATGCAGATCGGCGCAACCGGACGGAAGTCCTCGCGTTTCTTGATCCGATTCAGCAAAACCTTCATGCCGGGGTCCGTTGCCGGCGCGAGGATGCTGCGGTTCCCGAGTGCACGCGGCCCCAGCTCCGCCGCCCCGTTCAGGAAAACAACCGGACATCCTTTCGTTGCCAGCAGTGACGCCAGCTCCGCGACATCGAACGGACGCTTGTTCCAGCCTTGCTCCATTTCACCGGCCCGCACCATGGGGCCGCTGTAGACCGACCATTCAAGCGCCATGCGCCGGTCCATCGTCATCATCTCGGCGCAGGCCGCGCCGAGCGCGCTGCCGCAGTCGTTGGGGAACGGCGGCACGTAGGTGGCGCGAAACATTCCGCTCTGGCGAATCGCGCTATTCCATTTGATGTTCAACGCCGAGCCGCCGGTGAAGCAGAAGTTTTGAGGTGGCAGCCTGTCTTTCCTGATCTTGGTCTGCAAGCTCGACACAAGCAGTTCCTGCAGGTAGGTGTGCAGGCTCAGCAGTACATCCGCATCGGAATAATCGCGGCCGGCGATCTCGCTCTTGATCGCACGCATGAAACGATGCTCGAAGGTGTTGGCGACCTCGAATTCACGCTCGTAGATTACCGGAAGCAGCGCCAGCAGCTCCTTTTGCACATTGCCCAACGCGATATAAGACATCAACTTGCCGGCGATCGAATAACCACCAAAGTAACCTTCATAGTCGCGCTTTTCCTTGTCCTGCGCGAGCTGCGCCTCGGTTCGCTTGTATGGCCCAAAGTAATGGCCCATGATCGAATAGATGGTACCGAGCAGGCAGAACAGCCTTCCCTTGTTCACGATGCGTCTTTCTGCGGGATCGACGTAGTAGAGCCGGGGGTACTGCCCCCCGTCCCAGGCAAGCACGTAGGCGCTCTCCCCGGCTGCCGCGAATGGACTGGTGCAGTAGGCGGACAAGAGGTGGCCGGTGACGTGCATGTAACTGGCGTAGTCGTAACGCCTCCCGCATAGCGGCAGCGCGGACGGAAACACGTTGCGCGCCAGGACGTCGTCCTTGATCGAAACCTCGTTGTACGGCGCGACCTTCAACGAAACATCCTCGCCTTCACTGGACTGCGAGAGCACCGACTCGCCGCGCCAGTAGGAGTCCTTTCCATGCCAGCCGTCCAGGACGA
The DNA here is from genome assembly GCF_036846085.1 of Noviherbaspirillum sp. Classification (NCBI taxonomy): domain Bacteria; kingdom Pseudomonadati; phylum Pseudomonadota; class Betaproteobacteria; order Burkholderiales; family Oxalobacteraceae; genus Noviherbaspirillum; species Noviherbaspirillum sp. The sequence continues at coordinate 36,658 of NZ_DAIUCO010000008.1, forward strand.
AGCGATCGATATCGGCCGGTTTCAGTCCATGCTGATCGAGGATGTCGACCAGCGTGGAAAGATCTCCGATCTCGCTGTAGCGCTTGTTGTTGTTCAGTTTTTCGACTTCGACGCAAAACAGCAATCTCCCGTCCTTGATCACTGCGACTGATGCGTCGTGTGTAAGCTTGATTCCGCAGATAAGCATGTTGCCCCCGTGTGACTAACTACTTGAAATGTTCCTGCCCGCTCTTGCTGCACCGTGCGATCGACCTTCGGTTTCCGGATCCGTCGCAGGCGGCATTACATATCCATCGTTCCATATCGCTCCTGTGCCAGTCCAATTTCGGGTCCGACCTGGCGGCCCTCCTTCAAACGCACGACACGGTCGGCAACAGAGAAATAACGGTCGTCGTGGGAAATCACCACAATGCATCGTCCCTGCCTTCGTAATTCATCAAGCAGGACTTCATAGAAAAACTTCTTGAATTCCGGATCCTGATCCGCCGCCCACTCGTCGAGGACGAAGATCGGCCGATCTTCCAGATAGGCGCAGATCAGCGACAGACGCTTGCGCTGTCCATTGGAAAGCGCCTTGGTAGTGGAAAACCGGTTGCGCACGATCTGAACCTTGTCCGCGAGGCCAAGCTTGACGAGCCACTCTTTGGCGTGCGCTACATTCTCTTGCTGAATGCCGTTTCCAAGCACGCGGTCGAACAGATAAAAATCAGTGAACACCGAGGTGAACAGGCTAAGATAATGCTCGTTATTGGCGGGATCGACCGGCTCGCCATCGAGCAGGATCCGTCCTTGCGTGGGCGTGTACAAGCCGGTCAGGATTTTCGCCAGCGTGCTCTTGCCGCTTCCGTTGCTGCCGACGATGAATACAAGTTCACCGGGACGGATCTGCAGGTTGATCGGCCCCAGTTCAAACCGGCGCTGGTTGCCGGAACCTGATCTGCGTTCCGCATCGAAAATGTCGGCCGCGCTTCCGGCATTCAGCATGCTGCGCACATCGTTGCCCCACTCGCTCACCGGTTCGTCCGGCTTGTCGCTTTCATCGTCCCCATCCCTGCCTTCCTGACCCTGCTCTGACGGTTCGTTCTCGTCATAGTTCATCCGTACGTCTTGCAGATCCAGGCAGACCCATTGCGCGGGCGCCTGGTGTCCGCCGTCTCGTGGATCTTGCAGCAAGACTTGGATTTCCCGCTCATTGAGCGGAAACCCGAAGTCGGAAAGGCGTTCGCACGCAACCACGCCCTGCCCAAGCTCCGGGATAGTCCCTATCAAGGTTCGCAACGGACCGAGGACATACATGAGTGCCAGAATGGATGCGGTCAGGGTCACCGGCTCCGGCGCGATGATCGAGGAAACGCCGAAGATGAACGAGCCCACGATAATGTAGTACACGATTTCATCGGCGTTGCCGCCGATCGTGTACCAGACTGTCTGGAGAAAATCCAGCCGCGCCAACCGACGCGACGAGTACTCGAACCCGGCACGACGGAACCAGCGCCGCCTGCGTGCATTGAGCTGGAGTTCCTTGATACCGAACAGCAGGCTTAACGAGTGCGAATTGAATACAATCGCCTCGTCGCGCTGCTTGCGTGCGAGGAACATGCCGCGACGCAGGAATACGCGGTATATCAGCCAGCCTAGCGGCGTCATGGTCACGGTGATCAGAAGCAACTCCCATGACAGGTAGGCGAGATAGCCCAGGCCGAAAGCAAGCGTGATCGCTTCCACCAAGATCATCGGCAACAGGAGCAGCGTGCCCATGAGCTGTCCAATGTCTTCATTGACCAGAGTCAGGACATTCGGCACCCCGCGTCGGTCGATTTCCTCCAGCGGCGTTTTTAATACCTTGCGACAGATCGCCGCGCGCAGGCTGATTGCGATCTCGCGTGCCGCGTAAGCCGGGATCAAGCTGGACGCGTTCCGGACCAAGATGCTCACAAAGATAAGTGCCAGAAAAACCAGCATCAGTTTTGGCCGGGCGGCGGCGTCGTGTATCGCCGAATTGATGGTGTCGACGATGGCAATACCGGTAAAACCGCCAATGGCACCGCTGGCGGCAGTACCGATCGTCAACCACGGATGCCGATCCCACATCAACCTCAGGATCAATTTGATATGTCGTAGCGGAAGGTTTGACCTTTGTTTTTCGTCGGGAGTCATGAGCGCCTCCTCTCCATGTAAGTTTTCATATTGGTTTTCGTCAGGCTCTGTCTCGTGCCAGGTCAGGACGGCTTCATTCCCGGATTGCTGACTCCGTCTCGCCACCAGTTGGCGAGAACGTGCACATGCGGCGCCTTGAGTACGGTGAAATGGTTGCCAGGTGCATGCCAACACAACACTTGCGGCGCACAGGCCTTCCACCCTGCGAGCGTTTCAATGCGCTGCTGATGATCGGCTTGTGCATCGAGCGTTGAGTCGGTGGCCAGGGCCAATCTGACGGGCCCCGGATATACCGCCCGCGGACTGTAGGTGGTGCGCAGGGCGGTGCTGAAGGTACGCAATGGTCCTCGCATCGTGTTGGGCGACGAACGCGGTGGCATCAAGCCGACCGCCACCATGCCGGAGTGAAGTGTCGCCAGGCGTTCGCCCTCGGTCTGGCAATCCAGTTTGTCCATATCTATTCCCAGAGATTTACCGACAGCGATTTCCATCACACGCACCAGCTCTTTCAACGCGCCCAGTGCGGTGTACTCGCCGCCGAGGATGCCATTTCCTTCCGGCGCCTCGCTGTCGACGATCGTCAACGAGGCGACCGTCCGGCCACGCGCACGCAGTTGGTGGGCAATTTCAAAAGCGATCCACCCTCCGAATGAATGTCCGATCAGATGTACGAAGCCATCCGGCTTCACTTTATCAATTTCGCGCACATAGGCGGCAGCGGCTGCCTCCACCGTCGAATGCGGGACAAGACTGCCCTCTACGCCGCGCGGCTGCAGTCCGTACAACGGCCAGCGGGCGCCGAGCGCGTTGGCAAGCGCGATGAAGCCGATCACGTTATCGCCCGCGCCGGGGATACAGAAAACAGGCACTTCCCCCGCGGCACCGGTTTGTATCGTCACCTGCGGGCAATACTGGAATTCGGCGATGCCGCGCCCATTGCCTGCGTGACCGGGTGCGCTGCCCGTGGCCGGATTGACTGTCATCCCGGCTGCTTTTCCGATCGCACTTGTGATGGCTTGTCCCAGCTCGCGCACATGCGGTTGATCCATCATAGACTGATGGTTGCCGGGTACAACCTGGATCTCCAGTTGTTTCTGCGGCACTACCTTGGCCCAGCCCATGCTGATGTCTTCCTTAGTCTCCACCCCGGGAACCTGTGGCTGCTCGCTTGCAGTGAACAGGTGTACGCTAACGGGGGCAGGCTGAGCCACATAGCTCTCCGCCGCCGACTCTTGTGCAATCAGGCGAACGATATAGTCGTGCGCTTCCTTGACAAGGATGCCTTCGAACATGTCGTGCAACACGCCGAGTTCCGCGGAACGTTTGAATACTTCCTCGAAACGCATGGAAGACGCCGCCTTCCTGAGCGCCGAAAGCTGTTCGCGTTGCTCATCCGTCAGCGCATCCTTGCGCGCCACGCCTTCGCTCAGGTCGAGCAGGTAGGTCTGCGGGGTCTGTATCTCCAGACGCTTGCCGTTGAACTCCGGTCTGCCGACATCTATCAGTCCGACGAACTCGACAACTTCATCCTGGCCCACCAACTGCGCCATGATCTCATAGGCGAGTAGTCCGCCAAGCGACCACCCGGCGACGCGATACGGCCCGTTCGGCTGCACTGAACGCATTGCGCGAATGTGGCGGGCAGCCATGCCTTCGATTGTATGCAGCTGCTTGTCGCCGAGCGGCACGGCAGCCAGGCCATATACAGGCAAGGTGTCGCTGATGTGCTCGGCAAGCAGGGAAAACCATAGTTCGATGCCGGTGTTTTCGTGAATGAGGAACAAGGGGCGCTCGATCCCTGTTGTCCTTATCGGGATGATTCCCTTTTGCATTTGATGCTCCTCTGATTGCCCCGTGTTGGCTGCAAGCGCTGCAACCGTTGGATGCTTGAACAAGTCGGCGACCGACATCTCCATGCCGTTTCTCCTAAGAATGTTTATGACCTTTAGCGCCAGCAACGAATGCCCGCCGAGAAGGAAGAAGTTGTCGTTTCGATTGATCTGTTCCATTTTTAGAACTTCACAGAAAGCCCCCGCCACGGCACACTCGCGCTCGCCCAATGGCGGCTCATCTCGCGCCACCCCGCTGTGGCCGGCCGCGCCGAATGCACGCAATGCTAGCCGATCGGTCTTTCCATTCTGCGTACGCGGCATAGTTTCCAAAACGCTATATGACGATGGAAGCATGTAGTCGGGAAGGGACTTGGCCGCATGCGTGCGCAATTCGCTTTGCAGCAGGTTGCGCGTTCTTGCGCGCAGCGGGTCGTTTGCGTAGCTTTCGGGCCGGCGCGGCTGCTCGCCTGTAGTTGCAGCCATCGTCCACGCAACCGGAGCGGCGCTGCCGTTCTTCGTCACAAGCGCATGGTAGGCACCGTGCCGGCAGTTGGGGTACCAGCTCAAGGACAGGCTGTAGCCAAGGTCTGCGCACAGGCGCTCCAGTTCTGCAGGCAGGATGCCTTCGTCGTCGTGCCGTTCAAGGCCGGCCTCCAGCGTGGCGAGGGTGACGGTATCTGCGGCTGCATCCTCGCAAGCCCGCGCCAGCGGTCCGGCCAGCGGATGCGGGACTGCGCGCAGGCCGATCACCGGTTCCCGTGAATACCGGATGTGGTTCTCGATATCCGCACGCCGTGGCAGTGTCGACGCACAATCCGTCCACGCCGTCGCAGGCACCTGCGACGACATCGTGCCGCGCAAGGTCAGCACGACGTCGTAGCGGTAGGCCGACATCTCGTTGCGATGGGTGGAAAGCTTCGGGAGGATCTGCACGTCCGATATCTCGGGGAAATGCGTGTTGAGCGTGACAAACCATTCCGGATCGATGACCAGCTCGGTTTCGTTTGCCATGCGCTCGCGTGCGCGCGCGAGCACCCGGGAAGACGCCGTCTCGCCCTCACTCTGATACAAACTCACCGAGAAGTGGAAGCTCTCCAGCAAGGGGAGATGCCGCACGTCGCCGATCACGATGTGGCCGTGGGATTTTATCTGTTTGATTGCCTGGCCAAGCACCTTGAACAGGTAGTCGATGCTTGGAAAGTACTGCACTACGGAATTGAGGATCACGGTGTCGTACTCGCGCTCGGGCAGCGCCATGCGATCCAGTCCAGCCGCGTCGCCGCAAACCAGTTCGACCTTGTCCGACAGGCGCTCATCGGTGTCCACCTGCCGCCGCAGCTTCGCCAGGACAGAAGGCGATACGTCGATGCCGGTGTACCGGCGACAGCGTGGCGCCAGGTTCAGCAGGACCATACCCGTTCCACAGCCTATCTCGAGGACGTCGCACGGTCCAGTGGCGTCGATCCGCTGCAAAATCGCATTCAGCCATTCCTGCATTTCCTCCGCGGGCAGCGCTTGACGCGAATAACTGCTGATCCATCCGCTCAGATCCATCCCATTCGTGTCGACCGAGTCGCGCTGATAGGTCTGGTCCCACACGTCGGCCCATTCATCGACATGGGCCTGTGCCAGGTCGGTCTCATCGATATGGTTTGAGGTGCCAGGAACAACAAAGGCGACCAGGCGCTGATCGCCCTCCTCTTCCTCCAATGCCAGCACGGCCGCCTCGCCGACCGCGGGATGCTGTTGCAGGCAGGCTTCGATTTCACCCAGCTCGATCCGATGGCCGCGTATCTTCACCTGAAAGTCGTTGCGCCCTAAAAACTCGATGCGTCCGTCCGCCAGGTAACGGCCCAGATCGCCCGTCTTGTACATGCGTCGCCCAGGCTTCAGGTCGAAGGGATCGGGCAAAAAGCGTTCAGCCGTCAGTTCCGGCTGATTCAAATAGCCACGTGCCACACCGTCGCCGCCAATATAGATTTCTCCCGGCACGCCGACCGGTACCGGCATACCGGTTTCGTCGAGCAGATAAATTCGCGTGTTTGCGATTGGACGTCCGATCGGCTCATGCACGCTCATCGGAACGCGAGCCGGCATGACCTCCTCGAGCGCCGACCAGATTGTCGTTTCAGTCGGGCCATACAGGTTCCACAATCGGCCGACACGCGCGGCAAGGCGGTCGGAGAGATCGACTGGCAAGGCTTCACCGCCGCAAATGGCCGATAGCGTATTCGTTCCCAACCAATCGGAATCAAGCAGCATGCGCCATGTGGCCGGTGTTGCCTGAGCCAGTGTGACGCCGAAGCGTGACATCATTCCAGCCAGCAGCGCCGGATCCCTTGCATCGGTCTTATCGGCCAACACGATCGCGGCGCCGCAGATCAATGGCAGATACAGCTCAAGGCCGGCGATGTCGAAGGCGACCGTGGTCAGCGCAAGTATCCGGTCCGACGCGCTGACACCGAGGGCGTCACGCATCGCATATAGGAAATTAACGACGCCGCGATGTTCCAACATGACGCCCTTCGGCAAGCCGGTAGATCCGGAGGTATAGATTACGTAGGCCAACGCGGTCGCGTCGGTGCCCGTCGCATTATCGATTTCCGCAGCAACGGAATGCCGCGTGCGCTCCTGCACAGCGAAGGAATCAAGGTCGACACAGATCATTGCCGGCGCGGCATCGGCAAGTGCCTGATGCGTGGCCTCAGGCACCTTACTGTGTGAGACAAGGACAAGCGGTGCACTGTCTGACACCATATAGGCCAGCCGCTCCAGCGGATAATCCGGGTCCAGCGGCACATAGGCCCCGCCGGCTTTCAGGATCGCCAGCAAGGCCACGACCATGTCTACGCCGCGTGTGGTGCATAGCGCGACCCTCGCGTCCCTGCGCACGCCGAGCAGGCGCAGATGGGCGGCCAGTTGTTCCGCGCGCGAATCGAGATCAGCATAGGTAAGGCGCTGCCCGCCTGCAATGAGCGCAACGGCGTCCGGTGTTTGTGCGACTTGCGACTCGAACAAGTGATGGACGCAAAGCCTATCCGGATAGGCGGTTTCGTTGGCGTTCCATTCGACAAGGATCTGTTGTCTTTCCTCCTGCGGCAGGATGTCGATGCCATACACCGGTTCCGTGGATGCCTCCTCCAGCAGGTCGGCCAGGCCGGACAACGTCTGCCGGACGTAGCCGCACACGCGTGCCGGGTCCACCGGTTCCTGTACCTGCGCATTGAGCAGGAATCGGGAGCCCAGGTCGTCGACGTTGAGCGTGACCGGATAGTTGGTCCGGTCTTCGCCGCTGCGCACCTCTATTCCCTGCCAAGCGCTCGCCTCGGCGTCGGCTGCAGCGACCGCGTCGTCGGTACTGTACCGGTAGTTGAGCAGTGCGGTGAACAAGGGTGCAGGTGCCGCAACGCCGCTGCAGCCTTGCGCAAGCGAGAGCGATGCGTGCTCGTGGTGCAGCAGGTCGGTCAAGAGCCGGTGGGTGCTGCGCACGCAATCCTGCGCGTCTTTCCCGGCCAGTCTTATGCGCATCGGCAACGTGTTGATGAACATGCCGAGCACGCGGTCGGCGCCGGCCCCGCCATCCATGCGGCCAAACAGTACAGTGCCAAAAACGATGTCGTCCTGACCGGAAGTGCGTGCCAGAACCTGGCTCCACGCCACGTGGATCAGGCTCGCGACGCTGACACCGTGCGAACGTGCAAGCTTGCGCAGGCGCGTGGAAAGCGCGTCATCCACTTCCAGCCAAGCCTCGGCGATGCTGCTGCCGTCACCGTGGGCGTCGGTCAGGCCGAAGGGCAGCGTGGGCCGGTCGACATCGGCCAGCATGTCGCGGAAGAATTTTTCGTGCTCTTCCCGACTCACGCCGAGACGGGCCTGGGCGACGAAATTCCGGAATGGCAGCGGCGCCTGCAGCCGAGCTTCCTGGCCGGACAGATGCGCCTGCACCTCGTCTTGCACCACTTCCTGGGTCGTGTGATCGATCAGCATGTGATGGGTCAGCAGCAACAGCGTCCAGCGCTCGCTGGTACCCTCGGGCGCTATTGCGACCGTAAGCAAGGGCGCGCGGCGCACATCGATGCGGTAATGGCGCGGATCGTAGCGCTTACGCAATTGCTCGGCAACAGCGCCCTGCCCGGCATCCAGCATCGGTTCTTCGATCTGCAGCGGCGCGTTGCGCCACACCACCTGCACCGGTTCGGCCAGGCCTTCCCAGTGGATCGCGGTACGCAGGATGTCGTGCCGGTCAATCACCGCCTGCAGCGCCTGCAGGAAGCGGTCGAGCCGTTCACGGCTGTCGAAGCTGAACAGGGTCGGCGACAGGTAGACGTCGCCTTCGCTTTCCATCAGGTGATGAAACAGGATGCCTTCCTGCA